>JADZBD010000025.1 GCA_020852255.1 Bacteroidia bacterium
ATTGCCCAGAATAAACCCACCGCTGCAAGATGGGGCTGTATTTGCTTTTGAATAAAGAGAGGAAAACAGCATCACCAAGCTACTAATTAGGTAGAGCGCTGATTTTCTGATAATTACACAGGGGGGGTGAATTTTACATTTCCCATAACCGGAAGATTTAAGCAATGATACAAAACCGGAAGGGGAAGTGCAAGGGATGCAGAATAGAGACCTGAAATAAAAAAAGTTTACAGAGACTCTAAAAAGGATTAAAGATGAAAAACTACACCAACCCCTTCTCCACCAAATACTCCGCGATCTGAACCGCATTTGTAGCGGCACCCTTGCGGAGGTTGTCAGACACCACCCACATGTTAAGGGTATTGGGCTGGGTTTCGTCGCGGCGTAATCTTCCAACAAAAACTTCATCCCTGTCGTACGCGTCTATGGGCATCGGGTATTTTAAATTCCTTATATCGTCTACCACTATTATTCCCGGCGAAGATGCCAATAGTTGCCGTACTTCTTCGAGGTCAAAATTCTTTTCAAATTCTATATTCACACTCTCGCTGTGCCCGCCCATCACCGGCACCCGCACGGTAGTGGCCGTAACACGAATAGTATCATCACGCATGATCTTCTTCGTTTCATTCACCATCTTCATCTCCTCTTTCGTGTAGCCGTTGTCCAGGAATACATCAATTTGCGGAAGCAGATTCAGGTCAATGGGATACGCATAGGCCATTTCTCCCTTCACTCCTTTACGCTCGTTCATTAGCTGATCCACCGCCTTCTTGCCTGTTCCTGTCACGCTCTGGTAGGTTGAAACTACAATGCGCCTGACCTTATATTTCTGATGAAGGGGGTTCAATGCCACCACCATTTGAATGGTGGAGCAATTCGGATTAGCAATGATCTTATCCTCTTTCCCCAGCACATCCGCGTTGATCTCCGGCACCACCAGTTTCTTGGTGGGATCCATTCGCCAGGCGGAGGAGTTATCCACCACTGTGATGCCTGCCGCTGCAAACTTCGGCGCCCACTCGGTAGAAGTACCGCCCCCAGCAGAAAAAATAGCGATGTCAGGTTTGCACCTGATCGCCTCGTCCATCCCAATAACCTTATACGTCTTGCCTTTGAATGTTACCTCCTTCCCTACACTTTTTTCGGAGGCTACAGGAAAGAACTCCATTACGGGGAAATTTCTTTCCTCCAGCACTTGCATCATTTTGGTACCTACGAGCCCGGTAGCTCCTACAACGGCGATTTTCATGAATCTTGTTTTAATTCCTTACATAAAAAAACCCTTCTTTACGGGAAGGGCCTCTATGACATATACCATGTACAGGTCCTACCCCGGAGGAAAGGCTTTCTTACACTTTTTATACATCATCGTACTCATTTCGACGGCAAATATCTATTATTTTCACCTCACGGCAAAAAAATTCAGACCTTTAATAAGCCATGAGAAAGATCTTCTGCCCCATCCTGCTCCTCACACTTCTTTATTGTTCCTGCGAAACCCCGGTTCAACAGAACGAGGTCTCCGGAGACCGTAAACCGGAAGTATTTGAAAAAGACGGTAAGTACGGCTTCCGTGATTCGCTGGGAGTGATCATCCCTGCCCGGTACGACTTCGCCTACGACTTTGATACCAGCCTTGTTACGGCAGTAACCGATAGTTCCGGCTGGAGCATTATTGACCGGAAAGGGAACTACCTTCTCACTCCGGTGGTGTATGATAATGGTCCTGATTACTTCGAAGAAGGACTCGCCCGCTTCATTGACAATGGCAAAATGGGGTTTTTTAATACCCGCGGACAGAAAGTGATTCCCGCCAACTGGGATTTCGCCACTCCCTTTAAAGCCGGACTTACCAGCGTATGCCTGGGCTGCTCCCAGGTTCCTATTGATGAGGAACATTGGAAAATGGAAGGCGGCAAATGGGGAATGATGGATAAAACCGGGAAAATGGTGATTCCGGCAGAATACCAGGCCTTGCTGCACTTCGACAACGACTCCATTACTATTCAGCAGGATGGCAAGTGGTACAAAATGCATATCCGGAAGCCGGAGCGCATTCCCATTAAGGCACCCTATTAAAAAAGCCCCGCGGGTTTCCGCAGGGCCGGGCAGCATGGGAATGTTTCCGTATCACCAGTTAAAACACACGCTGTAATTGCTTTTAGATTTTTTCATGCCCGTGCGGTGGCTGAGGTTATAACATATGCGCTTCCAGGTTTTTCTCCGCTTGAATTTCTTTGCCCCGCCATTGTAATTACCGGCATAATTATTCCCGTAATTTTCACGCTTTGACTTCTTGATTTTATCACAATCCGGGCAGGGTTTCTCTTGTTGCTCCTCTTTATTCACCTGCGGCTGCTCTTCGTTCCAGTCCTGCTGATTTACCACATTCCGGTCGTTGTTATCCTCATTGTTCACCGGATTATTATTTACATTGAGAATCTGCTGCTGCATCTGTTGCGGAAGCGGATTCTGGTATTGCGGATTGAGGTTCTGCGCTGCGAGGCAACAGGTGAAAAGTACTGCGATGATTGTGAGTGTGTTCTTCATGATTATGCTGCTTTTATGCTCTCCCACCCTCCCCTTTTTTCAAGGGAAGGGTGCAGAGCACTGGTTGTTTAGTTAATGGTTACTGTTCCGTAATTGGTCCAGGTTTTAAATTCATTCGTGTAGTAGAGATAGGCCGCGGAAGCAGGAGCTTCGTACGTGCCGGGGATCTCTGCTTTCAGATCAAAGTTGAGTTCTTTTACGGCTTCCGGAGCCATTCCGGTATAGTAGATCGCAAGTTTATTACCAATGATCTCGTAATAATCGAACATCTTCTTCTCCTGCATTTCCTTCAGCTGCCAGGGCTGAACACTGAATCCGGCAGGTATTCCCACTACTACCATCGTGCTGGGTACGCCTTCTTTTTTCAGGTTCTTCACGGTAGCCTTCAGCCTTACTGTCTCGCCCTGTTTTACGGTCTTCTCGCTGATTTTTACATCCAGATCAATTACACACTCCTTGTTGCTGTTGGGAAGTGAGGTGCTGTATTCAACAGATACCGTGTAAGGAAGTGATTCTTTGGTGTCGGTGAATTTCACTTTGATATCCTCGTTGCCTTTGGTGATGTACTTCTCCAGTCCGTCCATTTCAATAGTTCCTTCCTGTCCGGCCTCATACTTCACCTCATCAACTTTCCTGCCATCTACATAAAGCTCAATTGTTCCGCCCTCTTTAGCTTTTTTAGACTTTTTTGCATACTCGGTCATCGCTTTAAGAGCCAGTACCGTTCCCTGGGTATTACCAAATGTTCCGTAGGAATTGCGGCTGGAAGCCAGCCACTTAACGCTGTTGATCAGGTTGCCGCTGTATGAACCGCCCGGATCCTTCAGCATCGCAATGATTGCCAAAGAGGTGGTCTCGATGGTCAGCGACTGACCGGTGGAATGTGTGATGCTATGTGTGGATCCGGAGAAGCTACCATCGCTCTTCTGAGTTTTAAGGAGCTCCTGCATCACATGGTTATACCGTGAATCCTTATTTGCGCCCAACGTGTTGGCAATAAGTGCCAGCTGGTAAGGGTCCTTGCTTTCCATGGCATTTTTATACGAAGCATTCACCTCTTTTTCCATATTGGAATATCCGGATTCCGCCAGGGCGTAGGTAATATATCCGTTCATCACTTCAGGGCTGATCGAACCGAAGGCGTGATACGCCGTAGTGTTACGGCGATACCCACCGTTTCCATCGCGCTGTTCCATCAGCCAATCAGAAGTACGCTTCAGCATGTCCTTGTCCACTTCTGCGCCTACTCTCTGCATATCGCTGAACTGCATTATGCCGTAAGCGGTAAGCCCTTCGTGAGCGGGAGCCTGTCCGAACCACTGGTATCCTTTTGCATTTGTTTCAAAAGTGACCAGGCGGCTGTAACCTCTTTTGAGAAGGTCGGCTGCTTTTTGCATTGTCTCTGTATTCTTCTCATCGGTATTCTGGTAATAATCCAGCACCATGGTATTCGGCCAGGAACTCATGGATGTTTGCTCGAAGCATCCATGCGGCTCGCGAAGAATACCGTCCAGCCCGGTCAGAATATCTCCCACTACCGACGGGAAAGCGGCAAATTTCACACGAAGAGATCCTTTGATCATATTCCGGATATCGAGTTTGAACTGCCCGTTTCTGTCTGTTCCGTTATAAGAAACCGCCACCGGGAATCCTTTAGCTACAATAGTGATTGGTTGTGAGAATGCATCTTTCATTCCACAAGCGCTGAATTCCACGCTCAGGTTTCCGCTTCGGGCATCGCTGCCCACCTCATACTGAAGTAACACCGTTTTAGCTTTACCGGGAGCAATGGTTTGCAGTTCGGTTACGGAGCCCATCAGTTTCATTCCCTCAGGTGCCGTAAAGCGGAGCATACCGGACACAGGCTTGGCTGTGTTATTCTTCAGGGTCAGCGGAATGCTGATCTGATCCAGCGTAGCCACTTCCACGGGAGCTTTCACGGTCATCGCAATGGGAGTTTGGGTGAAGATCACTTTTTCTCCTCTGCCCACGCTGCCATTGTTTCCTACTCCTTCTGCAACAGCCCGGAAAGATGTAATCTCATCCGAATTGTAAAATGCAACTGTCTTTACTCCGTTTGCACCTACCTGCACCTCCGGATTCCAATATACAGTGCTGCGGAAATCTTCACGAACCGTGGGAATTTCACCGTCTTTATACTGAGGAGCTGCGAATTCGCGGGAGCGATACAGCCCGGTAGCTGAAACATTTCCCATTGGGCCGAACTTCTCTGCCTTCCCCTTTTTCTTCAGTTCTTTACCGCTAACCGGATCATTAACATTTTTCTGGTCCACCGGCTTTGAATCCGGTGCGCCGAAGGCAACAATCGTTCCTGATTTAACCTGTACATTGTTTCCGGTACCCGTTACCACCGTGGTGGATTTGGGCATTGGCGCCGGGGCTGATTTTTTGGGTGCGAAATCATCAAAACCGGCACTGCGCGATTTATTCTTCACGCCATTTCCGGCATTGTCCTTCTTCTGCTGCTGTACCTGCACTTTCATTTCATCTCTCTGAACAGGTACAAACTGTACATCTTCCAGCTCCATTACACCAGCATCACCGTCAGAGGAAGGAACAGCATCATAATAATAGCTCTGGTACTGCTGGTTATTTTTCGGATACAGGTAAACGTACATCGCCGGATTATAGGTATTCACATACATCTGGTTCGCATTGTACTGGGGCGCGTCAACAGTAAAGGTTACGGGCTCGAACAGTTCCAGCTTGTTGAAAATAAATCGTCCGGAAGCATCGGTTTTAAATACATTACCATTGCTGTTCATTTTAATAGTAGCATTCGGTACCGGCTGTGAGGTGTAAGCATTGTATACCACTCCACTCACTACGGCGCGTTCACCCTGATAATACATGGGAGGGAACTGCCGGGCGATTACCTGCTTCCATTCAAATCTTCTCCAACCGGAAGTAAGCAGGAGGAAATCCAGCGCCTGGTCCGCTTTCGCTTCTTTCTTATCAAAGTAAAAATTAGGTTCCTCCACCTTTTGCTTCAGATCGCTCTCCAAAAGAAGTTTCGCAAGGATATTTCCCTGGCGATCATCGGCAAAAGCATTCAGCTGATCGTTCATAACCGTAAGGGCCAGGTCGGCTGCTGCAGGAGCACCATGTTCATCCGTAACGGTTATCGTCATATTCACCTTCTCGCGGGGCATGTATTTTTCCTTGTCGGTTGTGATGTTCACGTTGAGCTGCTTCTTTTTATTCATGAATGCAAGTCGCTCACACACCTCCACTCCGTTTTCATCGAACAGTGTAAACTGCGCCACACCGATAGGGAATGAAGAAGAAGGAATCAGGAAAAGATTTTCTCCGGACTTCACTTTTAATGCAGTGCTGTAAACAATCTTTCCGCGTACCTGTCCGATCAGAGAAAGTTCCTTGCTTTCATTGGAATTAATTTTGATGCCTACCTCACCTGGTTTTGTATTGTTGATGGCCAGCGTATAGCCGGTTGGCTGTACCGTGGGAAGGCTGTACGTGGTTTTCACACCCTCCGGGCGGGTAATCTTAACTGTATATTGCTCTTTATCGGATGGGATCATGTTAAACGCGCCCATTCCGAAATGGAAACTGGAAAACGATGCGATCTCTTTCCCTTTGGAGTCCAGAACAACTCCATCCACATCCGCCGGTTTTCCGAATTCATTCAGCGCGCGGAAAGCAACCTTGCTTCCCATCCCGTTCACCAGATCTCCTCCTTCGGGAAAGAATTCCAGCTTAATGTTATTTAGGACAATGGGTATAGAACGGGATACTGACTCCGTGTTCCCGTTATAATCCATCATTATATTCACAAGTCCGTCGTTACTCTTGAGTTTGTTGGGAAGTTTGAATTTGATCTTTTTCTGTCCCAGTACATCGGTCATCGCCATTTCTTCGGTAAATTTTTCCCCACCGATGTTCACCACCACCTTCACTTTCTGGTTAGACAGCGGTTTATTCTCGTTCGTATTCACCTCTAGTTTCACACTTACTTCATCACCGGGGCCATAGGCTTTTTTCTCAAAATCGAGTTTCATTTTCAGGTTGGGAAGTATAACGTCCTGCACCTGGATGTCTTTTTCGAACCCATAGGTGCCGGAGGAGAAGTTGCGCATCCATTGCGTATAAGCGCGTACCTTATACATACCGCCCGCTGCCATCTCGCTGATTGCAAAATCACCTTTCCCCTGTCCGTCGCGTGCAAGTATTTTGATGGTTTTTTCAACCGTTCCTTTCGGACTCATGAGGTCCACATAAAGCATTTCGCTTTTGGTGCTCGGTTTCAGCGAAACCCCGTCACGTACAAAAGCCGAAAACCAGATGGTCTCACCCGGCTCATAAAACGGCTTGTCAAACTGCAGATACAGGCGGTCCTCCGGAGCGCGCTCATTCCAGGTTCTTGTTTTTTCCTTCAGTGAAGTTGTAAAGGAGTTGTCCGCCGCGCTGTGATACAAGGCGGGGTACATCCAGCTTATCATACATACCATTCCGGCGGCAGCTACTGCGGCAAGAACGGGTTTGATGAACGACTTTCTCATGGTATTGGTTTTTAAGTGTCTTTGCCTGTTTGATGCCCCAGGATCATGAATTCCATAAGCCCCATCTCTTTTTTTAAAGATTATCTTTGTATCGCTCTTGGAAACAGGCCAAAACATACGCTCTTTACCGGATGCCGAACTGGTAGCGCTATATAAGTCGTTGAATAACAGCGAGATAGTAGGAATTCTCTTTGAGCGGCATACCGTCATGGTTTTTGGTATATGCATGAAATACCTCGGCGATGAAGATGAGGCCCAGGATGCAGTAATGCTGATTTTTGAGAAATTGCTGGAAGACCTTAAGAAACATGAGGTTGAGAACTTCAAATCCTGGCTGCACAGTGTGGCCAGGAATCACTGTCTGATGTATTTACGGAGCCGTAAATCAAAGCAGGAAAGATTGAAGGAGTATAAGAAGGATGAAGAGGCGGTTATGGAATCCTCTGTTTTCATGCATCAAGAGGGTGAAAAGGATAAAGAAGTGATGTTGCGGCAGCTGGAAGAATGCATAAAGAAACTGAATGAGCAGCAGCGCATGAGTGTTGAATTGTTCTTTTTAAAAGAAAAGAGTTACACGGAAGTATCGGGGATTACTGGATACTCCATGAACGAAGTAAAAAGTTTTATCCAGAACGGTAAGCGGAATCTTACCAACTGTATGAACGGAAAAAATGAGTGATCAGTTCCATAAGCTATTCGGACCCGACGGGCATATACCGGAGGAGATGATGTTACGTTATGTTGGGAAGCAGCTGAATGCTGCTGAAGAACATAAAGTAGAGCGACATACGCTGGGGTGTGAGATTTGCTCCGATGTATTGGAAGGGCTGCTGGCTGTTCGTAACCGGGAAAAGATTCCGGTGATCATTGATACCATTAAGAAGGAAGTACGTCTTCAAACATCTCCTCCACAGGTAAAGGTGGTCCGTATGACCACCCGCACCTGGGTTTCTATGGCCGCAGGTCTTACCCTGGTTCTTGGCCTTGGCTATTTCTTTATTTCACAGGATAAAGATCTCAGTTCACCGGTTACCACGGAAGAATTGTCCCCACTTAAAGAAGAAAATCAGGGAGGTGCGGTAACAGAAACCGGCAAGGAGGAGCCCAAACCGGAAAATCTGACTTCACCTCCTGGTACGGGAGAAAATTCCACTTTGGAACGAAAAGGTACCGGTACGCTCACATTCACTAACGAATCTGGTAAAGAAGAGTTTACGGTCTCAGAAGAAGAAGTGAATGCGCCGAAATCTGCTTCGGAAGATATTATTTTTACAGGCCCGGACTCAAAGGTTCCCCTGACTGATGATTTAAAAAAGAACGACGCTGCACCTTCAGAAACTTCAGTGCAGGAGGGAGACAACGACCTGCAGGATGTTGAGATAGAAAATAAACAGCAAAAAAAATCCAATTCAGACGTTCCCAATGTAATAAACAAAGGAAAAACGGCCGGTAAGAAGAAAAGAAGTTCCGTTAAATTCGGCGATTCATCCCAAAAGGAAAAAACAAAAGACGCGTCCATAAACGATAAGGCTCCTCCCGAAAAAACTGTTACAACCATGCCTCCGCCAAGCCCTAACCAGGTGATCGTGCCAACGGACAACAATACGTATAATACGGTTCCAAACACTTCCACTACTACTTCTGGTAATACTAATAATCAGGGGTATAATTTCGGTGGAATGGCCGATAGTATTTATGTAACAACTGATATACATTTTAAGCAGGGGATGACATACCTGGATACCGGTAAGACGGATCTGGCTATCGCAGAATTCCTTGAGGTTATCAAGTACCCAAAGCATCCAAAGTACGAGGAGGCCCGCTGGAATCTGGCTTTATCCTACCTTAAGAAAGGTGAGAAAGAAAAGGGTAAAACGTTGTTGGAGGAGATCAGCAAAGGAACCGGACAATACAAGCAGCAGGCCGTTAAGAAGCTGGAAGAGATTAAGTAGGTCAGACCAAAATTTATTTAATGACCTGACCTACTGAATCTGTTATTCTGACTTAATTAATAAACAATCACCTTCTTCACACTCTGGTTCGCTTCGTTTCGGATGCTGAGTGTATAAACTCCCTTGCCGAAGCTGGTGATGTCGAAGCGGTGACTGTAGTTTCCGGAAAAGGTACTCAGCTTCTCTGAATATACGGTTTGCCCTATCGCATTCTGGATCTCTATGGTTAGATTATGTGATCCCAAAATACCAAACTCAAGATTGAACACTCCATCATTCGGATTCGGGAAGAGGTTGAAATGTGTAAGCGAGAATTCTTCCACTCCAGTATAGATCGCAGAAAAGCCGGTGGATGTAGCAGTGCATCCGTTGGCATCTGTAACTACTACCGTGTATGTTCCGGTTTGTGTAATGGTGTACGACTGATTTGTAGCACCCGATATGAGCACACTGTTCAGGTACCACTGATAGGTTGCAAAGGCTGGATTACATGTGAGCACGTTGCTCAGCTGAGTAATAGTGGGCGTGGCCGGAGCCGGATAAACAGTCACTGTTACTATGGTGGTATTAGTACATCCGCCTGCTGTGCCTGTTACCGTATACGAGGTGGTAGCCGTCGGAGATGCCGTTACGGAAGTTCCGGTAGTTGCGCTTAAGCCCGTAGCCGGCGCCCAGGTATACGTGTTGGCTCCGTTAGCGGTGAGTACAACATTGCCGCCTGGACAATACGCCGGATTAGCAGGCGAAACTGTTACTGTGGGGTTGGTGGTAACCGTTACCGTTACCGTGGTGGTACGTGTACATCCATTGGAACCGGTTCCCGTAACTGTATAGGTTGTTGTTACGGTAGGCGATGCCGTTACGGTAGCGCCTGTTGTAGCACTCAGACTTGCTCCGGGTGCCCAGGCATAGGTGCTGGCACCCGTAGCGGTAATGGACGTAGAAGAAGTGGAACACAGTACCGGATTTGCTGCTGTAGCTGTTACGGTAGGTGAAGGATTCACCGTAATGGTTCTTGTAGCGGTACGGGTACATCCGTTGGAAGACGTTCCTGTTACAGTATACGTTGTAGTAACAGTCGGGGTAGCGGTAACCGTTGCACCGGTGGTAGCACTTAAGCTGGCACCGGGTGCCCAAGTATAAGAAACGCCACCACTGGCAGTTATGCTGGTGCTTGAGCCGCTGCAAATGGTTGCGTTAGTAACCGTGGTGGTGATGGTAGGTGAAGGAATAACGGTTATGGTTTGTGTGGCGGTGCGGGTACATCCTGCTACACTGGTGGCGGTAACCGTATACACTGTGGTTACAGTGGGGGTGGCCGTAACCGTTGCACCGGTAGTAGCGCTCAAACTTGCACCGGGTGTCCAGGTATAGGTACTTCCTCCGCTGGCGGTTATTGAAGACGAACTGCCGCTGCAGATTGTTGCAGGAGTTGGGGTTACAGTAACCGTTGGGAGCGGATTTACTGTTACAAGAACTGTCGCCGTGTTGGTACATCCGTTCGAAGCGCTTCCCGTAACGGTATATGTTGTGGTTACCGTAGGGTTGGCCGTTACGTTATTGCCCGTAGTGGCGCTGAGGCCTGATGCAGGTGCCCAGGTATACGAATTGGGGTTTTGGCCGCCGGATGCGGTAATAGCAACACTTCCGCCTGAGCAGAAGGTGGCGGTGGACGGCGTTGCAGTAATCGTAGGTCGCGGATTCACGGTAATTGTTTGTGTAGCGGTGCGGGTACAACCGTTCGATCCGGTTCCAGTTACCGTATACGTGGTAGTCACTGTTGGAGAGGCGGTAACAGATGCACCGGTGGTAGCGCTTAAGCTGGCACCGGGTGCCCAGGTATACGATGCGGCTCCGGTTCCTGTAAGTGTTGTGTTAGATCCTGCACAAATAGTTGCGGACGATGCGGAAACAGAAACCGTTGGCAATGGGTTCACCGCTACCGTAACCGTTCCTGTACGTGTACATCCGTTCGCGTTAGTTCCGGTAACTGTATAAGTAGTGGTTACCGTTGGTGTGGCTGTTACGGTAGTGCCTGTTGTTGCACTCAGACTTGCCCCGGGTGCCCAGGTGTAGCTCGTACCTCCGCTTGCTGTTACACTTGATGAACTACCGCTGCATATCGTGGCTGGTGTTGGTGTAACGGTTATGGTGGGAAGCGGGTTCACGGTAACCGTTACAGTAGCTGTTCGTGTACATCCGTTTCCTCCGGTACCGGTTACCGTGTATGTGGTAGTAGCCGTGGGGCTGGCTGTTACGTTTGCTCCTGTTGTGGCGCTCAGTGAAGTTGCCGGGCTCCAGGTATAAGTTGTTCCGCCGGCGGCGGTCAGCGCTACGTTACCGCCCTGGCAGTAACTGGGTGCGGCAGGAGTAACGGTGATAGTAGGCTGCGGATTCACCGTGATTACCTGAGTGGTGGTACTGGATCCATTGGCGTTTGATGCGGTAAGAGTCACGGTATAGGTCCCTGCCGTGCTCCAGCAAACAGAACCCGGATTCTGAACATTGGATGTGGCCGGTGTTCCGCTCGGGAAAGTCCAGCTCCATGCGGTAGGTGAACCGGTAGATGCGTCGGAGAAACTGATACAGCCGTTCGCACAGGTAGATGTTGAACTAGCGTTCATCACGGCCGTTGGCGGCGGACCGCTCACAGGGGTACCGTTCAGATTAATGTTATCTACATAAATATTATTTCCCCAACGACCACGGTTCTGAAATACGACCATGAATGTAGGTTGTCCGGTATACGTATTAAGGTTAACAGTTTCCGTTCTCCATTGTGTAGAAGTAGGAGTAAATGCAGTGGTATTATCCGGTGCGGTAGCCAGCGTTGGACCACCTTTGATCCAGACCTGGGTAAAAGTTTGCCCGCAGTCAGTGGAAATCAGAACGGCCAGCGTATCGCTGTAAGTAGCATCATAACGCGCGTAAGCCACGTCGAAACTAAGTGTACACGTACTCACCGTGGTGAGATCATATTTAGGACTCCACATTTCATCTCGTAAACCCGAGCTATTCAGTGTGTAGTTGTCGTACCACATACACGCGGTGGAAAGTGCATATCCTCCGGTGGCGATAGTACGTGCCCAAACGTAGCTATCCAGTC
Source organism: Bacteroidia bacterium (assembly GCA_020852255.1). NCBI lineage: Bacteria > Pseudomonadati > Bacteroidota > Bacteroidia > Bacteroidia bacterium. The sequence goes on from JADZBD010000025.1 coordinate 12,153, forward strand.
CTGCGTCCTTATTGATCCAGTTGGTAGGAGGGAAAGTAGGCGAAGGCTCGAATCCTTCCTGCAGCGGAAGAGGACCGGCGGTTGAAATGGTAATGTATGTTGTTTTGGTTTCCGTATCGGTGCCATTGGCATTCGTTGCGGTCAGTGTCACTGAATAAGTTCCGGGTGCGCTGTAACAGATCAGCGGATTCTGGGAAGTGGATGTGGCCGGCGTTCCTCCCTGGAAGCTCCAGCTCCAGCTGGTGGGTGAAAACGATGAAATATCGGTAAACTGGATACAAATTCCCGGGCATCCGCTGGTGTAGTTTGATGTAAAGTCTGCCACAGGAGCAGAACTTCCTGAGGAGAACAGATCTGATTCCCAGATACCACGTCCGTACGTAGCTGCTCTGATTTTTCCGAGTGTGTACTGAATCTCCAGTTCATTCACGATTACGTTTGGAAGTCCTGTAAAGAAGTTCACCCAGGTCGCGTTGTTGTCATCGCGATAATATACACCCACATCCGTTCCCACATACACACCGTTGGCGGATGCGTTCTGGTAAACGACACAGTTCACCGGAAGGTTAGGGAGGCCGGTAGAATAATTCGTCCAGGTTGCTCCGGCATCGGTAGACATATACACTTTAGTACCTGAAACATACCCCGAATACGTAACATACACCCGTGTTGGATCCGTTGTGGAAGTATAGATATATGTCATGGCCGCCGAAGTCGGCAGCGCTCCTGTTACGTTAGTAAAGGAAGTTCCGCCGTTGGTAGACCGGAATACTGCATTCTGTTTGATAGCGTATATATAGGACGGATTGGATTTCGCATAATGAACCTGCACGAAGCTTCCGCTACCTCCGGTGGTGGCACCCAGCGCGGTCCATGTGGTTCCGCTGTTTGTACTTTGATATAAACTGGCTTTGCCGATCAGCAGCGTGCTGGAGGTAGTGGGATGCATCACATACGGAGTTACCCAGTTACCATTGGCATTCACCCCGCTTCCACCTGTGTTTACGATGGTAGACCACGATCCCCCATCGTTGGTAGAACGGCGTACGTTGCCGTAATAAAGTTCACCATAAAGGATCGAGGCATTATTATAGTCAATGATACACTCCATACCATCGCCGCCGATGATAGCCTGGAAAGTGGTACCGGTATTTTTGCTGGTTCCATTATCCTGCCAGCCATGGATATTTTTATTACTCACGGTTGCAGAAGTTCCCAACCGGTACATCTGTGCAATGTGTAATCCGCTGCTCAGATCCGACCATGCACCTCCGTTATTGGTAGTTCTGAAAATTCCACCGTCGTTCCCGCACATCACAGTGGTTCCGTTCACATATTCCAGCCAGTGATGATCAGCATGTACATAAGGAGCGCCGCTTCCGGTCCAGTGTGCATTCAGTGTCCAGCTGGTTCCGCCGTTAGTGGTTCTCCATACGTTCACACCACCCGCCACACACTCGTTCGCATTGGTTGGGGAAGCAGCCAGCGCGAGGTCGTACCAACTCTGCCCGCCGGTATCATTACCGGCGCTCGCCCAACCGAGCATATTTGAAGGGGAAGAAACGGTGATCTGAGTAAAACTTGCCCCGCTGTTCGTGGAACGGTAAAAAGCGAGGAATCCGCTATTCGCAGCACTGCCTGCCAGCATATAAACATAGGCTGTATTGGCTGCAGTTACTGCAATGGCAAGGCGGTTCGCGGAAGTATTGTTAAATGGGTTAGAATAGGATGCTCCGGAATTTGTGGAAAGATAAAAACCGGTAGCCGTTACAGCATAAACAGTAGCAGGAGATCCGGGTTTCAATTCCGCATCTTTGAAGTTCCCAGCCTGTGTTTGAACAAAAGTTGTTCCGCCGTCGGTGGAGCGATACATTCCGATGCTAGTGGCTGCGTGAATAATTTGTGTGTTGCTGGGATCAATGAGCAGCTTACTTATACGGCGTCCGTTTGTCACCACCCAGTTCAGGTTGGTTGTATTCCATGTGGTTCCCCCGTTTGTAGATTTCAAAACACCAATGCTGTAGGTATCCGCAGCATCGCCGTCGCCTGTGGCCAGGTACATGACCTGGCTGTTGGTAGGATCAATGGCAAGGTGGGTTGCGCCTATGGCCGCCAGCCCGTCTGTGTTCCACATGGTCCATGAACCTCCGCTGTTGGTTGTTTTCCACAATCCTCCACCCGGTGCGCATACATACCAGGTGGTAGAGGAATTAGGATCTATCACCACACCATTCACCCGGCCCACGCCTGTTCCGCTCGACTGTGTCAATGGTCCGATATATGTCCAGTTTCCGGCTTGGGGTGAAGGATTCGGTCCCTGCGATTCTGTCAGAAGATTTTGTGCCCATTGTGCGTAGTAGGTTTGCATGGCAGTGTACATCTGCGTGCGGTCTCCATGTGGAAACACACGAGGTCCGACAAAATTTTCCCAGCGCTTGAATGCTTTAAATCCTTTTCCACGTTCTGTGTAATCGCGGGATGACCAATATTGATCGAACTCGTCCTGAACGTCATAGAAGTTCTGGTTCGGATCCTGCATCATATCTACCCAATTCTGGGCGTGCAGGTTAAACGACAATACCGTAACTGAAAGTATTGCTACAAGGGCAGAAAAAGTTCTCATGAGATTTTGCTTTAGGGGCTATACCTGATTCTTCAGCTATAAAGAAACGAAAAAACAAAGGAAAAAGCAATAGGGCCTCACCTAAGGCCTGACGAACCACTGAATTTCTTCGACGAACTTAAATTTCGTGAAGACGTGTTCTTACTTTTTTGTCTGGATCTTAAACTCGGTGCGCCGGTTCTTGGCGTGCTCGTCCTCCGTACACTCTACCCCATCCTTACACTTATTCAGCACTTTCTGCTCTCCCATTCCTTTACTTGTCAGGCGCTTTTTATCAATGCCTTTTGAGGCAATGTAATCTGCAGCGGCCTTCGCGCGCTTTTCAGACAGTTTTTGGTTGTAATCCGTGCTGGAGCGACTATCCGTGTGCGCATAAATCTCGATGGTGATGCCCGGGTTCATTTTCATTACCTGCACCACTTTATCCAGAACAATTCTGGCTTCAGGTAAAAGATCCCACTTATCGTATTCATAATAGATATTCTCGATGATGGTAATTGTATCCTTTTTTTCCGTGTTTGATTTCAGCTTCTGCACCTGGAGCCAGGGATCATCTACATAAATACTGGCCAGCGTTTTCTGTTCGGTAGGAAGCATCTCCCATTTGAATTTACCACTGAAGAGGTGAAAGTTCCCCAGCACCTTTCCTTTCTCATCCACCACAACCAGATTTTTAAAATTGAGCACTTGTGCGTCTTTCTCATCAATTTGTACGAGGTACTTTTTATCAGCAGGAAGAGAAACAAAAACAAAATCTCCTTTACCATCGGTAATGGCGGTCTGCACCACTTCACCCTTCTCGTTCACCACCAGCACTTTGGTATTGGTTAACGGGGTTTTGTTGTCGCCCAGAATCTTTCCTTTCAGGTCTATACGCAGGTCCTCGTCCTTCACTATTAAGAGGGAAAGACTCGTTTTATCTGAATGAATGAGTTTATACTTAAACCCACCCTGTGATACGGCTACTTCCTTCCCACTCTTATTCACGAAGTAAATTTTCTTCCCGTTAAGGTCGGCATCCTTCTCCTCAATCATGAGAAGGTAATTATCGTCGGTGGGAAGGTCAGTAAATACGAATGCTCCGAACGAGTTGGTGGTAGTAGTCTGAATCAGTTCTCCCTTTTCATTTTTAACATTTACACTGGTATTGGAAAGGGGCATCTTCTCTTCTCCCACCAGCAGGCTGCCGGCGATGGAAACAAAAGCATCCTCCTCTACCAGCTTTGGAAGTTTGGTCAGATCGGAAGGAAGCAGTTCAAAAACAAAGAGACCCTTTTGCCCGACCACTGTCTTTTTCACAATCCGGTTCTGATTGTCGGCCAGGTAATACTTATCCTTTAGTTGGGTGGGATCGTCCGACTCGATCATCACCATATAGTTTTTATTGGAAGGAACATGATCGAAACGAAAATATCCGAACTCATCGGTAACGGTGGTTTGCAGCACTTCCTTTTTATCATTGAGCAGGGCCACCTGAACATTCGCCGCCGCATCTTTGATATTTTTCGTCAGGAGTATCTTACCGCTCACATTGCTGATTTCAGCGATGCGGTAAAAGCCGTATATATCATCGCCGCCTGCACCCGGCCGGTTGGAAGTAAAATAGCCGCGATTCTTGTCTCTGAAACACATGCCGAAATCATCGGATGCAGTATTAACGGGATATTGCAGATTGGCCGGACTCTCCCACTTTCCCTCCTTCAGATGGGTGGAAAAAATATCCAGTCCTCCAAAACCGATATGACCGCTGGAAGAAAAATACAATACACCGTCCGGGCCACATCCGGGAAAAGTTTCGTCTCCTTTCGTATTCACCGGTGCACCCAGATTTACGGGTTTACCCCAGCCGCCGGACTCTCTTTTACACATCCAGATATCCTTCCCTCCCATTCCGCCGGGCATGTCGGAAACAAAAAACAAAATGTTTCCATCATTGGAATATGCGGGATGCCCTACGGAATAATCATCGGAGTTATATTCGAAAGGCACCGGCTCTCCCGGGCGGTTTCCATTCATGGTCACAAAGAAAAGTTTTGGCCGGTTGGTGAACTCTTTCCCTTTCTTTTTCTGATTATTCACTTTACAATAACAGGCTTCCTTTCCATCGGGAGCGAATGCGATAGGGCCGTTCTGAGATTCGTTATTGAACAGCACCGACAACGGAGTACCGTTACCATATACGGTTGAGTCGCCGCTTCGTTTCCCCTTACTGTAAAACACCACAAGGTTCGGGTTGCCGTTCCACTGGTTCGCGCCGCCGGATACCAGATCTAACTTTGATTCCGAGGCATAAACCAGTCCCTCTCCGAATATTACCGGAGAATATTCCGACAGGGAGGTATTCAGATCTTTCAGGGGATATACTTTATATGCGGCAGTCTGAACTTTCCATGCTTTCATTTCGTCCGACGAGCGAAGCAGCAATTTGCCTTTCTCATCAGACGGCACCAGGGCAAGATAGGTTCGCAGCTGTTCCCCGGCTTCATCGTACTTCTTATTATGCAGGAGCATTTCGGCATAATGGTAATACACTTTTGGATTAAGGGTTTTCATATTAACCAGGCGGCTATAGACTGCTTCCGCTTCCTTGTAGTTATTCATCATGCGGTAACATTCCGCAAGTTTGAACAACGCCTCCTCTTTTTTCTTCCCTTTGGCGGCCTTCCGGTACATTTTTGCCGCCATCGCATACTGATAGGTATTATAGTAACGGTCGGCCCGTTGAAGTCGCGACTGAGACGTAGCGGAAGCACTGATCCCGCAGAAGAATCCGACAAACAGCAGTATGAATAGTATTCTCCGGCTCCTCATTCCCTACAAGTATCGTGGTGTTAATGTTTTCGTAGTATTCCATCCTATACCATATCCCAGCATAAATTCGTGGCTTCCTCTTCCTACCGCTCCAATCCGGTTCAGTCCGTAATCGTAGGAATAGCCCATCCGTAAGTGATCGCTGATGTTCCATAAACCCAACAGGCTTACTCCGTATCCCATCCGGTATCCGGCACCCAGCCATACCTTATTATCTATAAGAAAATTACAATTTACATCCAGGTCAAGCGGAGCGGCCACCGTTGCCTTCAGTAAAATAGAAGGATTCATCACGAGATGTTCGCTGAGCTGAATTCCCACGCCCACAGGAAGAAAGAGGTGGGGTACCTGTGTTTCATTATAGAGTGTGTCGGATAATTCGTAAAGGCGATTCTGGTTCAGGTGTGTAATCGCCAAACCGGAGTAAAAAGATTTGGTGTAATAAAACATTCCGAAATCCGCGGAGATAACGGTCCACTGATCCTGACCATTATCCCCTGCAAACGGATCATTCAGATCACGGTATTTTATTTTATTCCAGTCGTAATGGTAACTGTTCACACCCATCTTCAGTCCGAAGGAAAGTTTTCCGGGTCCCAGTTTAATTCTGTAAGAGTAGGAACCCCGTATGCTTCCAATGCTTTTGGGTCCGATTTTTTCAGAGAGGAGTTCAACACCCACGCCGGCTTTTTTCTTCCCAATGGGCATCTGGAATGCCATGGACGAGTTCAGCGGGCCTCCGTCCATTCTGGTCCATTGCGTACGATGCTGCAGTACCACGTCCAGCACATCCCTGGTTCCTGCGTAAGCAGGGTTCATCGCAAGGTGATTGAACATATACTGTGTATACTGTGCATCCTGCTGCGACCATCCGGAGATGAACAGCAACAGGGAACAAAATGTGAATATCCGTTTCATATCCTTATCTCAATAATTCAATCCAGCCTTTAAATTCCTTCTGCGGTGTACTGATGATATAAAAATAGGTTGCAACGGGAAGCCGATCACCGTTGAAGTTGTCGCCTTTCCACACCACCGATGCATTATCATAATCGCTGGCTTTCCAAACAAGATCGCCCCAACGGTTAAACACGTACACCGTGTTCCTGACAGTATCAATTCCGTCAATAACCCAGGAATCATTAAATCCGTCGCTGTTGGGAGTAATGCCGTTAGGGATAAAAGCAGATGTGTCGGAGTAGGGAATAGAATCGTTCACGCGAACCGGCTGATGAAATCCCTGGGTCATCCAGCGTGTTCCGTCGGTAAGGCTGGTCACGAATGTTTCACCAAAAGTCCATGATAGTACCATATTCCCACTCACACCGGTTCCGCCTCCTCCTATTACGGAAGAGGAAATGGTTTGTGCCCGCATCGCGGACCACAATAACCAGACAAAAATCAGCAGTGGGAATTGTTTCATTTCACCAGAATTCTTCAATAAGAACATTGCTTGCATTCCAGCAACCGTTATCATACATAATTCCGGTAGCATTGCCTCCCAGGGTATAAACAAACAACTGGACTGCATGCCCTCCGGCGGGCACATTAGAAAAGTATCCCACCACCGTCACCGGTTCAAAGACCGACATGGGCACGCTATTATTGTTGTCTTTAAAATAAATGACCTTGCCCGATGCGTTCACACCCGGATTGCCGTCTATCCTCAATTCAAAAACACATCCGTTACTCCCTGACAAGTCGGCTACAGTCAAATGTGTTTGAAAGGTAATTTTAACTTTAGTGTTGGCCGACCCTTTAACAAAGGTTGCCAGATTATTGTTGAAGGGGGTGGCAATACTTGATGCAGACACCACCGTCTGACATGCGGGCGGGGTTACGCATGTTATCTGAGAGGCGGCAGCCCAGGAACCTGTTCCGGTATTATCGCTAACCATTATTTTCCCGCTCGCCTGGTTGCCGTCGTTCATGCGGATAGACCCTGTTACATCCAGCGGAGCCTGGGGAGCGGTGTTCAGAATTCCCATATAACCGGTATTCCCAAGAACGGAAAGCCGGTCAGCTCCGTTCACAGACAAAATCCAGTCACCGCTTGAGGTAACAAATGAATAGGCCTTTACGCTTCCCATAATTTTATACCCATAAAATGGCTGAGTTGAGTTGGTGGTACCATTTACATAAATTCCTGCCCAGAGAGCATCCGAGCCATCTACCTGTATCCCCGGATAGGTGCCTGAGGAAACATGTAATTTGTAACCTGGTGTTCCTATGCCTATCCCTACGTTCGTACCCGTATTGATTAAATTTGAATTGGCGAGCCAGGTGCTTCCGTTGTGATGAAGTGTTTGCCCCGAGAGACCTGCCGGTAACCCGGTAATCGTTGTCCAGGACAAAGTGCCCGATCCGTTGGTGACCATTGTTTGCCCATTCACTCCGTCGGATGCCGGAAATGAATAATTGTTCACTGTAAGGGAAGATGAAAAGCGACCGGTACCGATTACCTCCAATTTATAATTGGGTGTGATTGTTCCAATACCCACATCTCCGGCCGTGGTTACTTTAATGCGATCAAGGAAATTGGTTCTGAAGAGCAGATCGTTCCCATGAAGGGATACACCGTTTTGCCCTTCCAGCGTTAACGTGGTCGGGGAATAAATATCGGCACCGGTAATACCAAAAAAACCTATTTCTGTTCCGGTGGTGGTGCCGATCGTTAGCGGGAATGAAGGTGTGGCATTGTTGATTCCTATGTTTGTTCCGTCATTGAATAAATTGCTGGCGGCAGTCCATCCGGTTCCGTCATGATAGATGGTTTGACCAAAGGTTCCTGTGAGCGAAAAAGATCCGGTAGGGCCGGTAACGCCGGTGGAGCCGGTTGCGCCTGTGGGGCCGGTTGCACCCGCGGCACCGGTGGGACCAACAGTTCCGGTTGCGCCAGTGGGGCCGGTTGCGCCTGCAGGGCCGGTGGGGCCGGTGGGGCCTGCGGGACCATTGCCTGCCGTTTGTGCGTAAAGTGCGTAGGGTACCGACATCATCTGAGTGGTTCCGATAGAAAGAGTATTTGTTCCACCACTGGCATCAAGCAACACTTCCAGATAATAGGGTCCGGCTGACCAGTTAATCGTGGTGAAAGATCCGGTAAGATCCGGTGCTGAAGGATCTCCGATGCTAACAGAAAATAACCCGAATTGATTTGTTACCGCCGTATGTCTTTCAGAAAACACCACTGTTCCGGTCGGGCTTCCCTGATGCACAGCAAAATCCACCGTGATGGTTCCGCTGATCTCATTACCCGAAGCATCTCTTGCAATGCCCTGATATGGAATCAGGGACGGCGCCTGGCTAAAGCACAAATGCAGTGAACAAAACAAAATTGAAAAAGTAAAAATCTGTTTCATTGTTTACTTCGTTAATTCGATCCACCCGGACCGTGTTGGTTTGGTTGGAATTTGTATTACGTAGAAATAGGTAGCGGCCGGAAGTTCATCACCAGTTAGAGTGCACCTTCCGTCCCATGCGTTATTACGGTTATGATAATCACCGGTAGACCAAACCAGGTCGCCCCAGCGATTAAATACACTCACTTTGTTGCCGGGCTGGTTATCAATTCCCTCTATAAACCAGGTATCATTGAATCCGTCGTTGTTTGGCGAAAATCCGTTCCACACCTGTAACTGGCATGTATCATCCGGGTTAATGTACACTGAAACGTAATCCGTGTCGCGGCATCCGTTTGCATCCGTTACCAATAATTGATATGTAGTGGTGGACGAAGTGTTGCCGTTGGTAAACTGCATGTAAGGATTTTCAAGTCCTGAGGCCGGTGACCAGATATAACTGATTCCACCTGAACCGGACAAAGTGAAGGTAAAGTCCTTACAAACGGTGGTGTCTGTACCGGCGTTAGCTACTGGTTGAGGAAAAACAGTATAGGCAAATGCGGAAGGCAATCCGAAACAGGAAGTAAGCGCATCGTAATAAATGGTGTACACCGTATCCGTGCCGGGGAAAAGCCCGGTGAGTACGATAGGATTAGTGGTATTGGGAAATGAAAAATTTCCGCTAGCATCCCAGATTAACGCGCAGCCGAATGGCATATTGGTAGGGGTGATAACCAGTGGTTGCTGATCTACACAAATGCTGGTGGCGCCGCTCATTGCCGGGGCCGGAGGCGACTGTGTAAATGTAAGTTGTTGCGAACTGGAGGTGGTACATGGCCCCGGTGTGGTGTAGGTAATGGTATAGGTACCACCATTGAACGGTGGGAATGAGATGATATCTCCTGTGGCCGGATTCAGGTTCGAAGCGGGACCAGTCCACGAAAAAATGCCGCCGGGATGTGCAAGGTATTCCACCTCAACGATACCGGTATCTACTGTGCAGTAATTGGGTCCATAGGGAGGCTCATAATAAAAAGCCGGATCGTCCGGAGGCGGAGCGGTCACATTGAGCATGAAGGTATCATTACATCCCAAGTTGGTATAACTCACAGCAATGGTATATACGCCCGGACAAAGACCTGAAGCCGTTGGTGTAGTTTGCCCGGACGGGCTCCATAAAAAACCATAGCCTGAAACAACAGGACCTGTTATGACAGCAGAATTGTTACAGGAAGGAGTACAATGGAAGGAAGTTTGCTGCGGTTGCCATGCCATTTGGGATTTCAAACGGAAGGCAGTCCCGGTGGTGCATTGCGCCCCCCAGGAAAGCGCAGTATACTCACCCGCAGCGAGTCCGCTGATAATAAAATTGGGTGAAGCCTGTCCGATGACGTTGAACACCAGGGTTCCGCTGGCATTGTAAATCTGGCATGAATAAGGCGGGCTTTGTGCAATCACACTCAGATTGGCCATTCCGTTGGTGTCGTTCTTACACCCTGAATTTACGGTGGTGATTACCGAGGCGGTACAGCAGTTCAGGATGGCTTTGAAGTGATAATCTGCATCATATTTACAATCCGGTTGTGTGCCACTGCCGGTTTCAAAATCGGAGAGATGGTAAATATTCATGCTGAGATCATCCGGTGAAGTACAGCCGGGAAGTGTACGAACCTTCCACCGGAACGTCCAGGTACTACCCGGGTTGCTCACATCTCCTTTGTTGTCGGTAGGATTGTTATTGATGCTGGGAGGACCATCGTAAAAAAACCCATTCAGTAAATTACTGTTTTCATCCGGGATATTGTTATACCAGCCCCAGGAGCCCAAGCCGCTGGCCGGTTGGGTTGGTGGTGTGTTCACAGGTGTAAGACTGGATAGATCCCACCCCGGGCCTAAATCAGGAACAATTCCATGAAGCTGATCGCCTCCGAAAGGTTTGTACCCTTTTATCACGTAGGTGAACTCCACCGTATCGCCCGGAAAGAAGTGCCCCTGCACGGGAGGGGGATTCACAAACAGCCGGGAATTCTGCACACAGTCATCGCAGGGGTGCATCCAGTGAAATTTCATTGTAAAAGTAGCCTGGTCGGTGGAAGAGCCGCCAAAAACGCGCAGGTAATACGATTCGCCGGGCACCATCACATCACAACTAAGAAAGGCAGATCCTGCCGTTACAAAATCACAATTGATAGGAATCAGTGCATTGCAGGATGTCTGGCGGAGGTAGAGCTGCACACCATTTTGTCCGAGTCCGGAAACACCCACAGAAAGCCTCTCTGCCGTGGCAATAAATTTATACCATACATCCGCTGTTACAGGCGGTGCGTCGTTACCGCTCACGCAGCCAAAATAACCCGGTTTCAGCGGATCAGCGCTTGCACCAAAATTATTCCCTTGAAAAATATTGGTGTCAATGTCCCAGGTAGGACAGGACGCAGGATTTGTCATGGTCAGCGAGAAGGCGTTACAGGGATCATCGTTGCCCTGCGCCATGGAATAGCACGGAAGAAAAAGAACGAGGCAGGTAATCAGAAAAAACCTGCTTTTAAAACAATGCATCATTGACCGTTTCAGACCTGATTAGCTGTCTAAATTTACAAATAATAATGAAGCTGCTTTTAGTGGATTCTCACTCCCATGACCAATATGTCATCTACCTGATCTTCAGCCCCTTTCCAGTCTTCCAGAGCTTGTTCAAGGTTCTGCTTTTGGGCGGTCATCGGCAGGGTGTGATTTTTCAGCAAGAGCTGCCGGAACTGATTCACCATGAACTTTTTGCCCTTTAATCCTCCGAACTGATCAGCATACCCATCGGAGAACAGGTAGATTACATCCCCTTTCTGTACAGAGATTTTATGATTGGTAAAGTTCTTTTTTTCGCCCACAAAAACACCCACCGGGAATTTATTCCCTTTGATTTCCTGCACTTCTCCATCGCGGATAAAGTACAGCGGGTTGAACGCCCCGGCCACTTCCAGGATCATGGCATCAGGATCAAGGGCACAAAGCGTCATATCCATACCATCCTTGGTGGTAGATCCTTCTACGTTCTGGTGGAGCGATTCTCTTACTCCTTTTGAAAGTTCATCGAGGATCAGGCTGGGCTGCAGAGAAGGTACTTTAGCGACGGCCTGTTTTAGCTGGTTGTGTCCCACAATACTCATGATAGCTCCCGGAACACCGTGGCCAGTGCAGTCGATGGTAGCAAAGAATATCTTCTTCCCGACTTTTTCGATCCAGTAGAAATCTCCTGAAACAATATCCTTGGGTTTATAAAGTACAAACGATTCAGGAAGAAGACGGGAAACCACAGAGTCCGGAGGAAGAATAGCATCCTGCAGTCGTTTAGCATAGCGGATACTATCCGTAACGTGGTTGAACAGCACCTCGATTTTAGCCTTTTGAAATTCAATCTCCTGCTTCTGCTGCACCACTTCCGCTGTTCGTTCTTCCACTTTTTGTTCCAGCGAGCGCTCATTCTCCCGGAGGTCAAGGCGCATTTTCAGAAGCGCCTGCCCCAGCGTATCCTCTTCAGAAAGGGGTTTGTAATAGGATTCAAAGTTTCCGGATCCCACCTCGTTTGCAAATTCAGTGGTCATTTTCATAGCGGTAACGAGTTCATTGAGTGCGCGGGACATGTCGCCGATTTCGTCGCTTCTCTCCTTGATTTTTTCGGCGGGTAGCACTCCCTTGCTCATTCGAAACAGCACATTTTTCAGCTGTGTTACGGGCCGTACTATGGAAATAAGGGTAAAGAAAGCGATGAATATTCCACCCAGCGGCAACAATACACCAAGCAGAACCACCACCTGCTGCAGGGTAGAAAAGGAATCCTGCATTTCAGCTACTCGCACAGAAGCATTTTTCTGCTGAATGGAAGTAAGCTCCGCCAGCTCATCCAGTATGATGCGTGTTTTCTCACTGACTTCGCCGGTTTCGTCAATCATTTCGGTATAGGGAAACATCACAGAAGGGTCCTCATACGAATCAAAGGATCCGAGATCGCGCATGATATCCTTATGCAGGTCAAATAATTTATCGATCAGCGAAAAAATGGCTTCTATTGAAGTCCGTTCTTCGTCGCTCCAGTTGGCTGCGAGTGTTTTTATCCGGATCCGGAGATCGGGATACTGCTCGTAGATCAGGCTTTTTAGCTTCACTTTATCCTCGCTGGGGCCTTGCGTTTTCACCCAGGAATTGATCAGCATTTTGGAACGGATCACCAGCACATTCAGTTCCCGTAAATCGCTTACCGAAGGATTATAAAGGTTGGTAATCTTGTCGTTAATACGGGTACTATCCCGGATGGTGAGGATCGTAAGGGCAAAGGCCAGCAGAGTCAGGAATACGAGGATCCCGAAACCGAAACTGATCCTACGACCGATGGTAAGCCGCATGAATAAAAGTGCAAGTAGATTAAGACCCTGAAGGTACTATTTTTTATCCAGTAGCTCGAGTTCAGCCTTGATCTGAGCCTCTTTGTCGTTCTCGTGAAGCGAGAAGTAGATGCCCGAAAGAGAAACCAGGGTTTCTCTGCGTTTCGGATCCAGCTCATAGGCTTTCAGAGCATAAGGCAGAGCCTGTTTGAAAAACACCAGCGCTTTATCCTGCACCTGATCCATATCCAGGATATCTGTTTCATCACTCATATCGTTGATGACGCTTACTCCCTGGTTATAGTAGAGCACACAAAGATTATAGTAAGCCGTAACGTTTACTGAATCCATCTCCAGTACTTTCCGGAACATACCTGAGGTTACGTCCATGTATTCAAAATTCACTTTGCGGTTTGAAACAAATATCTCTTCCATTGCTGTACCCAGGGCGAGATAGAATTTAATATGGCTTGGACGGGAATCGAACGTTGGATCTGCGATCTGGTAACACTTTTTATAAATCTCAAAATATTCAATGGCGATTTTATAGGAATCCTTGGTAAAGAAGTCCGTGGAAGTATTGTAATAAGTAGATCCTAGGAATTTGAGCGACTGGTACACGCTGGCATCTACAAATTTCCGGGCCGTATCCAGCTCAATCACCTTGAAGAAGGAGCGCACCGATTCGTCACGGGCTTTAGAGCGCGAATCAGCGGCTTCAAAGTTCTTGAAGTATTCTTTATAAATGAGACCCCGGAGGTACCAGCTGTTCGGCATATTCATGGTGGCGGGATGCTCAACAACCCCGTTGATGACCCGGATGGCTGCTGCAAAATCTTTTGCAGAATAAAGGTCAATGGCTTTGTTCAGGCTGTCTACCTGCGCACCTGCCCATACCGGAAGGAGGAAGAAGAGCGATATGTGCAGCAGCTTTCTCATTCGATATTAATGGCCAGATTGGTAAGACTGCTGGAAACCTTGAGATCATATTTCTCGGCATTCGCCTTATTCAGTTCAAATTTCTGCTTGTTTTCCACCACGGTAAAGTTGATGGCCGCTCCCTGCTTGGCATAACCCGCCTTTTCCGTTATCAGCAAGGTGCTCTTGCCCTTGATCCGGTTGAGCACCTCCGAAATATTGCCGCTGAAATTCGGAGACACGTAGATCATGTGACACTGCGAAATATCCGAAGGCTTGGGAAAATATTTTATCTCGAACCGCTGGGATCCGATACTTTTGGGATTGAAGAACACATCTATCTCCTTCGCAAATCCTTCGTCGGCCAGAACCCCGATAATAAAGTTCCCGGACTTATATTTCTGCGGCCATTCAATGTACTTGGTGAAGTTGTACAAAAAAACAGCCTTGATCTTGGTGTTGGTGTCGGAAGCCAAAGGCGGAGCCAGTTTCACCAGATCGGCCGAAACCAACAGAAAAGAAAGCACCACTAAAGCAAACGCCTTTTTCATTCTTTCTGGCTACTTACAAACCCTGTTCCAATCCAGCTAATACTTTATATCTATCTGATTACGAGTAATTTATAAAGTGTCCGGTAAGCAGAACGCAAAGTTACCGAATTCGCTGAACATGGACAAATGAAGCCCTTGATTATAACAGAGTTGTGTTGATTTCTTTGGGGGAGGCCCTACGGAGTCCGGAGTCCGGTTTCATAGTTTTACTCCGTAACAATACCGCATTCCCTTATGCAGAAAGACAAGAAGATCTTCGTGCTGGACACCTCCGTAATAATTTATGATCACAATGCCCTCAAGAATTTCAAAGAACACGACGTGGTGATTCCGATCACGGTGCTGGAGGAGTTGGATAATTTTAAAAAAGGAAACGATACCAAGAATTTCTCTGCCCGGGAGTTCACCCGGTACATCGACAAAGTTTCGGGGAAAAACACCTTGCAGGAATGGGTGAATATCAACGGGAAAGGGCACGGGCTTTTTAAGATTGAGATGCATCAGTCGGCCAAACTGGATGCAGAACGCGTTTTCGGGGAAAGGAAGGCGGATCACCGCATTCTTAATTCCGCTCTTCACCTGAGCGAACAGTATCCTGACCGAAAGGTGATTCTGGTTACCAAGGACATCAATTTGCGCATCAAGGCAAAATCACTCAACCTGCTGGCAGAAGATTACGAGACGGGTAAGATTAAGGACCTGAGCGAGCTGTACACGGGAAAAACATATCTGGACAAGGTAAATCCCGCTGCGATTGATCAGCTCTACGAAAAGGGTTCATGTCCTGTGGATTTAGTGCTGAAAAAACAGAAGCCGCCTGCGAATCATTTTTATGTGATCAAGAGCGGTCAGAAATCGGTGCTGGGGCACTATAACCAGGAGGAAGGAAAGATTGAGCGCGTGCAAAAGAATTCTGCATTCAGAATCAATCCAAAAAACGCTGAACAGGCCTTTGCACTGCAGGCTATTCTTGATCCAAAGATTGCACTGGTAACGGTACAGGGGGTTGCCGGAACAGGAAAAACCCTTTTGTCGCTGGCCGGTGCGCTGGAGCAACGCCGCAATTTCCACCAGATTTACCTTGCACGCCCCATTGTTCCGCTAAGCAACAAAGACATCGGATATTTGCCCGGCGACATCAAGAGCAAGCTGAATCCGTACATGGAACCGCTGTGGGATAATTTGAAATACATCAAGAGTCAGTTCTCAGAAAAAGATAAGGAGTTCAAGCAGATCACCGAGATGGTAGAGAATGAGAAGCTGGTTGTTTGCCCGCTGGCGTACATACGGGGCCGAAGCTTATCGAACGTATTCTTCATTGTGGATGAAGCCCAGAACTTAACACCACACGAAGTGAAAACCGTGATCTCCCGCGCCGGAGAGAATTGTAAGATTGTGTTCACGGGTGATATCTTCCAGATCGACACGCCCTATCTCGACACTCAAAGTAACGGCCTCTCCTATCTTATTGACCGTCTGAAAGGCCAGGACGTGTATGCACATATAACGCTGGAAAAGGGCGAACGAAGTGAACTAGCCAACCTTGCTAATGATTTTCTGTAATAGCGAAATAGTGTCATCCTGAGTCTGCCGAAGGGTTTGCGAATGATTTTTTGTAAACCCTCCCGGTTTCTTCGCCATGTAGATATAATATTGCTCATCTTTCACCACGGTTGCTGTAACCATTTTGATCAGATGCACCTCCACATCGGGGGAAAGCACCTCGTTCTGGAGGAGGTGCGCGCCCTGGGCTGTGTTCACATTGGGTGGAGCGGATAATATAACAAGCACCGAATCGTGCGCCCGGATCTGTTCCGCTGCTGCTGCTATTACTTTATTGAAATCCACTGTTTTCTCACGTTTGCTGTCCCACTTTACAAATGTTCCCCACTCTCCACGCTCGGTGTAATAGGTATTTCTGTTCTGAAGCTCCGAAGGAATACAGGAGATCACAAAATCCGTAGCACCTATGATCTTCATGCCCGTAAGATGCTTCTGCTTTAAAAAGGTTACCGCTTCCGTGCTTCCCGAGAAAGGAACATTCACGTCTTTCATAAATGCCAGAATGCCTCCTGCAGCACTGATCGCCAATGCGGCAGGGAATACAAATTTTTTTACCTTATCTCCCCATCCGGCCAGCATGCTCTTGTCCTGCTCCGGCCTGAAATATTCCTTCAGCCAAAGACAGAGCAGCAGCAAAATCATAAAATGCCCCAGGTAACGACCATGCGTAAGAAGACTGTAATAGAATAATCCCAGCAGTCCGCAAATTCCCAGTGTAAAGACAATGAAAACACTCCGGTTTTGAATGAACATCAGTGCAAACGCGGCAATAACCATCAAAGGGAATACAGCTCCGGAGGTATGCGCATCAGAGATAAAAAAACTGGTATTCCAAAACTCAAGTCTTGAAACATCCGGAACAGAGAACCAGGTGGAAAAAACGCGCCAAACGCAGAACCACAAACGGTTAATATCGAATGCTCCTCTGGCATAAGGCACCGGGAACGTATTATCCGGCTCCGGCATCACCTGCCACACGGAAAGAACCGAGCCAGAAAGCCAGAAAAAACCTATGATCGCTATGGCGGCAGGAGAAATCTTCACCTGCTTTAGCTTCCCAAAATAATTTTCCAGGAATAATATTCCGAATACCGCTGTTCCCATCAGCATTCCGTAAATAGAAGTATTTGCTAATAGAAACAGGGTCAGCCCGGTCCAGAGGGGCTTTTCACCGGCTTTTTTGAAAAGTATGCAGGCAATAAAAACCAATAACAATCCCAATCCGTAACCCCGGGAAATCACGGCATATTCATAAAATAAAAAATAATTGAATGTGATCAGGGTGTTTATCACTCTGGAAAAAGGAGAAAAACGATGAAGGAGAAAAACAAATCCTGCAGCGATCAGCAGATGAAACACCTGCATCACTACCGGGTTCCAGGTGATTTTGGCGAAGATCCACAGAAACGTATGCCAGAGCATAGGGTTCCCTTCGTATCGCATATTCTGGTAAAGGTCTGCATACGAGGCCGCGTCGCGTGCCACGAGCCAGGCCTGATGCTCATCGCGCCACATTTCGTGATGGTACATGCCTGTACCGGCGAGAAGCAGAAACAAAGCGGTGATGAGGAACGGGAAATATGGTATCTCGTCGAAAATTCCTTTCACCGGAACCTTATGAACCGCCGTTGCCGCTTTTTTCTTCGACATTTCATAAAAATAGAAAAAACAGGGGATCAGGCACCGAACATATCCCATCCCAGCTTCAGAATGAGTGCGCTCACCACCACCAGAAAAAGAATCCTCACGAACCGGCTTCCCTGCTTTATAGCAACACGCACACCCAGCCAGGCCCCGGCCATGTTGAAAACAGCAATCAGCAATGCTACCGGCCAGATCACATTTCCCGTGAAGGCAAACCAGATCACGGCCGTGGCATTCGCAGCCACATTAAGAATTTTCGCGGCGGCCGACGCATGCAGAAAATCGTAACCGAAAACACCCACAAAGAAAAAAATAAAAAAACTTCCGGTACCCGGGCCGAAAAAGCCGTCATAGAAACCGATCAGGGCCCCGAAAACCGCTCCCAGCCACTTCGCTCTTGTTTCCGTGTGGTGATGACGGTGGTGCATCCCGAAATCTTTTCGAATGAACGTATACACGGCCACGGCAATGAGCAGAATAAACACCAACGGGCGCACTACCTCACGGCTGATCAAACTTACGCACTGCGCTCCCCCCACTGCCGCTATCAGCGACGTTACCAGCGCAGGCCACAACACCCGCCAGTTCAGGTTTACCTCCTTTGAATACCGGTAGGCCGACACGGAGGTGCCCATAATGGCTGCTGTTTTATTGGTGCCGAACATGGTGGTTACCGGTAATTCAGGCACAAGGATCATGAAAGCAGGAATGGTAATGAGTCCGCCTCCGCCCACGATGGAGTCTACAAATCCGGCCAGAAAAATCAAGCCGCACAGCCACACAAGATCGGAGACCGAGAATACGTCCAAGGGGCTGAAGGTAGTAAAAAGCTATCGGGATAAGGGTTACGGCACCGGCGGAGTGTTCCGGGGGAAAGGGTCCTTTATCAGCCATTCTCTCTCCGTCCGGAAATTGTCGGATTTTCTTCCGCTGTCGGTTTCAAAGATATAGATGCTGTAATTCCCTGATTCATACGGAAGAAATTCTCTTGCGAAAAATATTCTCTTCAAGTGAATTTCGGGTCTTTGCATCAGCTCGCGCTTGTCCATCCATTTTCCCCAATGAGCGTCTACCAGCAGCAGGGAGCCGTTGGTCATTTTTCCGTAATGACCTTTGTGGTTGACCTGAACCCAGCCCTCTTCATCCCAAAAATCTCTGTTGAAATAATACCAGAACATAGGATCGGTACTATAGATCTTCCGATGTTGCTTATCTCCCTCGGGAAATGTGGAGGAAAATTCCTGCACCGCGCGCTGCACCGGATTCTCCCGCAGCGGCAAGTCCACCGCCCTCCATGTTAAAAATCCCTGGAGCAATAACAAGAACCATCCGGCAGGAATGAACATCCTCGATTTTCTGATCCATTGCAAACCTGCAAGGACCAGCAATGCAGCCAGCGGGGCCACCGTAGCCATTACACGCAGCAATCCGATTGCGCCGGCTTGTCCTTTGTAATTCACATAGGAATGTGCCGCAAGTACCATGAAAAATCCGGCGGCCGGAAGCCAGTCGTTCCACTGCTTCATCCTCCGGCCCCGCTGAATCATCCAAGCGGATCCGGCCACCAGCAGTATGCTGCCGGCTACTCCGAAGAGTCCATTATATGAAAGAAAATAATGAAACGGGTCGCCGGTTCGTGTAAAATCATCCGCATGGTAAGGCTGCTGCTCTAATACCCAGAAAATATCATTGAAGACCAACGCGCCTGCCAGCGAAAAGAAGAGGGTGCCGGTAGCCAGCCAGGGTATTCTTTTCCACTCCTTCCTTAAGACAAAAAGTAGGGCGAAAAGAATAATAAATGCAAATCCCTCCTGCCGCGCAAAGGGTAAAAAAGAAACCACCACGGCTGCGGTGATATCCTTCCCTGAAAAAAGGGCATACACGGCCCAGGCCAGAAGAAATGCAAAAAGGGGCTCCGTCATGGTACTGAAAGTGAGCGGCAGCCATACCGGGAACAGGAAAAGAACGGCTCCTGCAAACCAGGCTGAATATAATCCCAGTTTCCCTGCAGTCCGGATGACCAGCCATGCAGTTGCCGCACTAACCAGAATGTTGAAAAATCCGTGAGCACCTGCGCCTCCCTGAGCAAACGGAGAGGAAAAAATGGTAAAAAGAGGTTTCCCCCACAGATCAAGAAAAAGTTCCGGGTGCTGCCAGGAATACTTCGCAATACCGTAATGCATGATGGCATCTGTTCCACCTTCCGAGGTTTCGGAAGTAATCCATACTATCACAGACAGTATAGTGCCGGCGCAAACCGTCAGCAAATCAGTCAATACGACACCCCGCACGAGTGTCCGCATGGGAATCAGGATTCTTTTTTGGTGAAGGGCTTATTGGCGAAAAAGCGCCAGGACAGCCCGGTGGTAATAAAACGTTCGGAAGCAACCTGGGCCTTGTTCAGTCGCTGGTAAACAGGAAACTCGGAAGAAATGTAATACAGCAATTTCCCTTTAAAGAACCCATAGGACAGCTGAGGTACAAGAAACAATTTTTCACTGCCCGTTGCATCCACATCATACAAATAGGATCCCATCATATACGCGTCCTCGTTGTATTTCATCCGCTCGATATTTTCCGTCTTGAGCTGGAGGGTTACTCCCAGTTTCTTTTTAAAAACCTTACTCACAAATAATCCGAGCGCAGTGTAATTTCCAAACTTCTCTCCCAGCGGATTCCAGCCCTTATGCACATGCACCAGTGAACTGAAGACTTTCAGTTCCGGCTTCAGGAGTTCGCGATAATAAAATCCGTATAAAATCACATCGTTGGCACCCGTGGAAGGTTGCACGGCAGGCGGCATGGTAAAGTAGATGGTAGTACCCGAGAAAGGTTCCAGCATTCCGATTGAATCATTGTATTTCCCGAGGGGAATTTTAAAACCCAGTCCTAATACAATTTCCGTTTTATGTGACTCACAGGCTTTGCTGTACACCTCGTATCTCGGGAAAAGAATGAGATCGCCGATGCCGCCTGATTGATAGGATAGTGAATCGTTAAGAAAATCGGTCCGGTTCAGGTAATATCCGGATTCAACGGAAAAAGTTAGTTTTTTCGAGAGCCCGATGGCCGTGCGGAGATACAGGTAATTGCTGGAAAACCATGTTGTGGTATCCTTCAATTTTTCGCTGCCCCTGTAGTAAGTACCTGTGTAAATATGCTGAAAATGGGTACTGATCTCCATCTGTTTCTCCTGCAGAACACCCTGAGACGTACCTCCGGCCACGGGGCTGCCGCTGCCGGCAGAACAACACTGTGCCGCCGCAATGGCCGAGGCAAGGATGCTCAATAAAAAAAACGCGGATCTCACTATTGAACAACAAATTTCAGTACACGGGCGCGGGTTCCCTCACTCACTTTCAGGAAATAGATACCGGGTGCCAGATCCTTCGCACTCCACTCTACTTTCTGATCTCCGGCGGCAAAAACAGAAGAAGACACTGTTTTGAGCCGGCTGCCCAGCAGATCATAGATCTCGATCTGCAGGTTGGCGGAATTCTGCAAGGAAAAAGTAAGAACACCCTTGTCCGTTACCGGGTTGGGAGTTAATACCAGCGGACTTACGTTGGAAGAAACATCTTTAACACTGTTCACAATATCCAGACAAGCCTGGGTAATGGCGTTTTGAACCGTGGTTGAATTCACCGAATTGTTCTGGATGGTATAAACCGTATGCGTAGGTCCTCCCACCACCACAATCTTCGGCATGGCTGCTGCTCCATAAGCGGTCATATCTATAGCCGCATTTGAAAAGTTGATTGTATTCGGGCCGATATTATTGGTGGTACCCCAGTTGGTTAACGTGGCACAGTTTGTATTTCCGTAATCATCAATGAGATAAAATTCCACGTCGCAACCTGAAGAAGCAAAACTCTGGGCTACGTTATAGGCCGTAAGTGTGGGGGTAATACAAACACCGCAGGGCATTACCCAAGCCATTACGATTACCTTGCCCTGGTTGAGCTCGGTAAAAAGATTATGTGGGTTTCCACTGCAATCATTTGCAGTCCAGTCAGTAGCTGTGGTTTGTGCAGAGAGCCAACCGCTGATTAGCAGAACGGCGGCAAATCCAATTTTTTTCATCTTCTCAATTTTGCCGCAATTTAGTGATTACGAAGGCTATGAACAATGGAGAAAGTCATATTCTGAGTTGATTTTCGACCAAAATCAGTACATTTATTCCTTCGGAATTACGGCAAACCCTAATCTAAAACCCTATGTCTCAACCGGTACCAACAGATCTTGAAATCGCACAGAAGGCGAGCATTCTGCATATTAATGAAATTGCAAAAAAGCTGGGATTAAACCTCGATGAACTGGAACATTATGGTAAGTACAAAGCCAAGCTTCCCCTCCACCTGATTGATCAGAATAAAGTTGCCAAAGCCAACCTTGTGCTGGTAAGCGCTGTCAATCCCACCCCGGCCGGAGAGGGTAAGACCACTGTTTCGATCGGGCTCTCGGACGGACTGAATAAAATCGGAAAAAAATCCATGGTTGTGCTCAGGGAACCATCGCTTGGACCTGTTTTCGGAATGAAAGGAGGAGCGGCCGGCGGCGGATATTCCCAGGTTATTCCCATGGTGGATATCAACCTGCATTTCACAGGTGATTTTGCTGCCATTGAAAAAGCCAATAATCTCCTGGCAGCACTCATAGACAATAACATTCAGAATAAAAGCAATAATCTGGGAATAGATCCGCGCACGGTGGCCTGGAAGCGTGTGATGGACATGAACGACCGTTCGCTCCGGCAAATGGTGATTGGTTTAGGAGGTACCGGTAACGGAATCCCCCGCGAAGCAGGATTTAATATTACTGCGGCTTCCGAAGTGATGGCCATCCTGTGTTTGTCTAAAGATTTTGCAGATCTGAAAAAGCGGCTGGGAAATATTTTCGTGGGATACACTTTTGGGAAGAAGGCGATCTACGCACGCGACCTCAAGGCAGAAGGGGCTATGGCTATTCTGCTCAAAGATGCCATCAAGCCCAATCTGGTGCAAACACTTGAAGGAAATCCCGCCATCATTCATTGCGGACCATTTGCCAATATTGCGCAGGGTACTAATTCCATAGTGGCTACGCAGATGGGCTTGTCTCTTTCGGATTATGTTGTAACAGAGGCAGGCTTCGGCGCTGACCTGGGAGCGGAAAAATTCCTTGATATTAAGTGTCCCGCAGGAGAACTCAAGCCAAAAGCCCTCGTGATTGTGGCCACTGTGCGTGCCCTCCGGCATCATGGCGGTGCCCGAAGCGAAGAGTATAACACCCCGAATATGGAGTACGTGAAGAAGGGGTTCGGAAACCTAGAAAAGCATATAGAAAATTGCAGGCAGTTCGGATTCACGGCGGTGGTAGCGCTGAATTTCTTCCCCACCGATTCGGAAGAAGAATTGAATTTTGTAAAAGAAAAATGTGCCGCGATGGGCGTCAAGGCGGTGGTATCCAGAGGCTGGGGACAGGGAGGAAACGGCACCAAGGAGCTGGCGCAGGCCGTGGTGGAGGTAATCGAAAGCAAGACGAACAATTACAAACAGCTCTACGACTGGAGTATGCCTATTGAGGAAAAGATCAAAACCATCGCCACCCGAATTTACGGAGCGGATGATGTAACGTATTCACCCAAAGCGAAATCCCAGCTTAAAGAATTTGATAAACTCGGCATTGGCGGCTTCCCGGTGTGCATCGCCAAAACACAGAAGTCATTCACAGACGATGAAAAGAAAGTAGGCCGTCCGACCGGATTCAAGATCAATATCCGGGAATTTGAGATTGCAGCCGGCGCCGGATTCGTGGTGGCCATAGTGGGTGAAATGATGCGCATGCCCGGACTGCCGGTAATTCCTGCTTCCGAAGGAATGGATATAGACAACAACGGTAACATCACCGGACTTTCCTGATGGAGATCAAGCGCTTTACAGGACTGCGTTTTAGCACTAACCATGCAGAAGAAGTGCAGGATGATGTAACTGTGGAGGTGGCCTTATCCATTTCCGTTAATCAGATTCCTTTTACAGTTACAATGCAAACGCCGGGAGATGAGTTTGACCTTGCCCGCGGCCTGATGCTGACGGAAAACCTCCTCCGCAATTCGCTGGCAGCTCCCCGGATAGAAATCCTCTCACGCAATAAAGAAGGACATATTGATTCCGTTAATCTTACCATTCCGGAAGAAAATGTTTCGATGGATCTGCTCGGAAAACGCAATCTCATCTCCGCCTCTTCCTGCGGGATCTGCGGTAAGACCAGCCTTGAAGGCATGAGTGGCCCACCCCTCGACAACCAGCGGACGCTTGATGCCGCTGCTGTTGGAAAAATGTTTGAATTCCTGAACCGCAAACAGCTCCATTTCCAGCGTACCGGGGGAACACATGCAGCGGGTATGTTCACACTGGAAGGGGAAGCGCTCTCCGTGCGTGAGGATATCGGCAGGCATAACGCGGTAGATAAAGTGATCGGTGATTTGCTCAACCGCGGCTTGCTGGAAAAGGCCCGTCTGCTGACGGTAAGCGGAAGAATTTCCTTTGAAATTGTAAGCAAGGCACATCTGGCGGGAATCTCATTTGTAGCCTCCGTTTCTGCCCCCTCCAGTCTCGCCGTGGAATATGCCCGCGAATCAGGAATCAGCCTGCTCGCCTTTTGCAGAAATGGAAATTTTACGGCCTACACTCATACCGGAAAGGTGAAAATACTTTCTCCTGTTACATGATTCAAGATACCCCGCACTATGTCTAAGAACCTCAGTGAACTTTCAGGCAGAAAAGGATTAACGAAGAACCTCTTTGAAGAGTTGGGTGCCGCTGCAAAGCGGACCGGAACTCCTTCTGCAGCTGAAATGGAAAAACTTGCCGATGAGTTTTTGATTGGCAGGGCCAATGTTTACGGCACGGCAAGTTTCTATGATTTTCTCCACGCCGGCAACAAGGGCAAAAAGGTGTACACATGTAACGGCAGTTCCTGCCTGACAGCCGGCACACAGGACGCACTCAAAAAGAAGCTTTCCCGCCATTTCAAAAAAGAAGAAATCGGGGAAATGTGCTGCATGGGACGCTGTCATGAGAATCATTCTTTTCATTACAAAGGCCTGAATTATTCCGGGAAGGATATCGCGGAGATCGCACAGATCCGTAAAGGGAAATATAAAAGTCCGGGTGCCTATTCTACCGGCCACCTTGGCACCCCTGTGCTGACTGCGCCTTTCCCCGGAATAGAAAATTTCTATGCCCTGCTGGGGCCGTCTCTTAAACGGGGAGCCGGTGCCTTACTGGAAGAACTAAAAATTTCCGGTTTGCGCGGACGCGGCGGGGCCGGATTCCCTCTTGGCATGAAACTGGAATCCTGTAAAAACACAGAAGGAAAGATCAAGTTTATCGTCTGTAACGCTGATGAAGGAGATCCGGGCGCGTATTCGGACCGCTATTTGCTGGAACAACGTCCGCACAGTTTACTGCTGGGAATGCTACTGGCAGGGTTTATCACCGGCGCAACTACCGGCGTAATCTATATCCGGACGGAATATCCCGAAGCCATTGCTGTTGCACAGCAAGCGATAGACGACATCCGCAGCGCAGGGTTCACCGGTACCAATATTCTTGCCTCCGGTTTCGATTTTGATTTTAAGATCATTCGGGCCGCCGGTGCATATATCTGCGGCGAGGAAACGGCGTTGCTTTCATCCATTGAAGGACAAAGACCGGAAGTACGCGTACGTCCGCCTTATCCCACCCAACAGGGACTCTTCAATAAACCAACCGTGGTGAATAATGTAGAAACCCTTGCCTGTATTCCCTATGTGATCCGCAACGGGGGCAAAGCGTTCGCTTCCCTTGGTAAAGGGCGAAGCACAGGCACCAAACTGGTTTCGCTCGACGGGTTTTTTAAACGGGCCGGAGTATATGAAGTGGAAATGGGAACTCCCCTGAAGGAAGTATTTCAGAAATGTGGCGGCGGATTGCGGGAAAAAATTAAAGCCTTTCACATTGGAGGTCCGCTGGGCGGGCTTGTACCTGCTTCCCGGGTGAAGGATCTGACTCTTGATTTCGAATCCTTCACTTCCGGCGGATTTTTGCTTGGTCATGCTTCCGTAGTGTGCCTGCCCGCTGATTTTCCAGTGATAGATTACATTGAACATCTTTTCCGTTTTACGGCACACGAAAGTTGCGGGAAGTGTTTCCCCTGCCGCCTGGGTTCAACCCGCGGATATGAATTGGTAAACAAAGCCAAAGAAGAAGATTACAAAATAGACCGGACGCTGATGAACGACCTGCTTGAAACAATGGAAACAGGATCGCTCTGCGCGTTGGGAGGCGGACTTCCGCTGCCGGTGAGGAATGCCCTGCAGTATTTTGAAAAGGAATTAAAACCCTATTTTAAAAAGTAACGCATGAGTCAGCCGATCGCCTATATTGATAACCGTCCGTATGAGATTATCCCGGGAGAGACCCTTCTCATTTTTTTGAAGAGAAATTTCGGGAAGGATTATATTCCCACCCTGTGCGATGCCCCCAAGCTGGATCCCTTCGGATCCTGCCGGGTATGCAGCGTGGATGTGGCGCTAAAGGAAAACGGTCCCACAAAAGCCCAGGCCTCCTGCCACACGCCTGTGGTTCCCGGCTCTTATATTTATCCTCATTCCGAAAGAATACAGAAACTGCGGAAGAATATCGTAGAACTGGTACTGACAGATCATCCGCTGGACTGCCTCACCTGCGAAGTGAATAACAACTGCGAACTGCAAACCGTGGCAGCCAAAGTAGGCGTCCGTGATGTGCGCTATCCCGAAGGGAAAAATCACCTCGGCAGGAAAAAAGATCTGAGTCATCCGTACATGACATCCGACTTTTCAAAGTGCATTAATTGCTTTCGGTGCGTACGCGCCTGTGATGAAGTGCAGGGGCAGTTTGTGCTTAGCATGGCCGGAAGGGGATTTGACAGTCACATCATCAAGGGGATGGAGACCACCTTTGCCGCTTCCGACTGCGTGAGCTGCGGCGCCTGCGCTCAGGCTTGTCCTACCTCTGCTATATCGGATGTTTTTGAATCCAAATCAGTAGCCAACGTCACCAAAACCCGCACCGTATGTACTTACTGCGGTGTGGGATGCAATCTGGAGGTGGCCACCGTGAATGAAAAAGTCAAGTCCATACAGGCGCCCTACAATGCGGAAGTGAACAGCGGACACACCTGCCTGAAAGGGCGTTACGCATTTAAATTCTATGATCACCCTGACCGGCTGACAACACCACTGATCAAACGCCACGGAAAATTTGAGCCGGTAAGCTGGGAAGAAGCCTACGATTTCATGGCAAAGGAATTTACCCGCATAAAACAAACAAGCGGCCCGGATGCCATTGCCGGCATTTCATCTGCACGCACCCCGAATGAGGAGAATTACCTGATGCAAAAATTCATTCGTGCTGTTATCGGTACCAATAACATTGATTGCTGTGCCCGGGTGTGTCATTCTCCAACGGCACTGGGCATGCAGAAATCTTTCGGAACCGGGGCGGCCACCAATTCCATAGAAGACCTGGAATACACCGATTGCATTTTCGTTATCGGTGCAAACCCTAACGCAGCACATCCGGTAACCGGGGCGAAAATCAGGCAAAAAATGATGAAGGGAGTGGTGGGTATCGTAGCTGATCCGCGCAAAACCGAACTGACAAAATACGCCACGTATCATCTGCAGTTACGTCCGGGCACCAACGTAGCACTGCTGAATATGATGCTGTATTATATTATCAGCGAAGGCGCGGAGGACAAAGAATTTATTGCTTCCCGCTGCGAAGGATATGAGGAGATGAAGGAAGAAATAATGAAGCTGAAAATGGATCAGCTTGAAAAAATCACCGGTGTAAGGAAAGAACTTGTTCGGGAGGCAGCCCTGGCCTACGCCAGGGCCAAAGCAGCCATGGAATTTCACGGACTGGGGGTCACCGAGCAATACCAGGGAACCTATACTGTGCAGTTGATTTGCGATCTGGCAATGATCGCCGGCCACGTGGGAAAAAAAGGCACCGGGGTGAATCCGCTGCGCGGACAAAACAACGTACAAGGCGCCGCAGATATGGGAGCCCAACCCCACCAGGGAGCCGGCTACCTCGATTTTACAATTCCCGAAATTCTGTCGAAGTACAACCGGTTTTACGGTACAACCGTTTCCGGAAAAGCCGGCTACAAAATTCCCGAGATGTTTGAAGCGGCCATAGATAAGAAACTTAAGGCCCTTTGGATCATTGGCGAAGATGTGGTGCAAACCGATCCCAATTCCCAAAAAGTAATGAAAGCCCTGGACAGCCTGGAGATGCTGGTGGTGTCTGAGATCTTTATGACCGAAACGGCCCGCCTTGCCACAGTAGTGCTTCCCGCCTCTACCTTCCTTGAAAAAGAGGGCACCTTTACTAACGGCGAACGCAGGATTCAGCGGGTACAACGGGCAGTGCCTCCACTAAAAGGCACCAAACCCGACGGACAGATCATTGTGGAAATGATGCGAAAAATGGGATATGACCAGTGCGATTATACAGCGGATAACCTGCTGAAAGAAATTTCGCAGATCGTTCCGTTCTTTGAAGGCGTGAAATGGGATGAATTAGGAGACAACGGAAAACAATGGCCGGTGGCCGCCGGTGGCACCGAAACTAAAATCATGCACCAGAAGGAATTCAAAAGAGGCAAAGGAAAATTTTATTTCTACCCCTTCGAGGAAAGCCGGGAGCTGGAAAAGAACGGAAAAGAATACCCGTATATCATTACTACCAACCGGGAGCTGGAACACTATAACTGCGGCACCATGACACGCCGTACAGGAAATGTAAAAATTCTCACCGAAGATGTACTGCTCATTCATCCGGACGACGCGAAACTGAAAAATATTGCTGACGGCGATATGGTATGCGTGGAAAGTGCCAGGGGAAAAGCAGATATCAAAGCCCGGATCAGTGAAGATGTAAAACCCGGAATATTAAGTTCCACGTTTCACTTCCCCGAGATAATGCTCAATAATATTACCTCTGACGAGCACGACAGCGAAGCGCTTTGCCCGGAATATAAAGTAGTAGCCGTTCGCATCCGCAAAAGCAGGGGAAGGCAGGGGAAGCAGAACTGATTTGTTCAGGCGCGATCCAGGGCCTGCGCTACATCAGCGATGATGTCTTCCGGATGTTCTACACCCACAGATAAACGTATCATTTTGGGAGTGATACTCATCTTTTGCTTAAGTGCTTCATCTACCGGAAAATGCGTCATGGTATACGGATGCTCTGCCAGAGATTCCGTACTTCCGAGGCTCACCGCCAGTTTAACGAGCTGTAATGAATTCAGCACTTTAAATGCCTTCTTCATTCCACCCTTCACGTCAAAACTGATCATGGCCCCCGGACCCAGGCATTGCCTGCGGAATATCCGGTGCTGAGGGCTGCCCGCTTTGAGTAATCCCGGGTAGTAGACTTTTTCCACTTTCGGATGTTTTGAAAGCCAGCGGGCCACCACCGCTGCATTTTCGGCCTGGGTAGTCATGCGCATTTTAAGCGTTTCCAGGCTCCGCATCAGCAACCATCCTGTGTTGGGAGATGCCATAGTGCCCATGATACTCCGGAAGGACTTGATCCGTTTCATCAAAACAGCTGAGCCTACGCAGGCGCCGGCGATTACATCGCTGTGTCCGCCAATATATTTTGTTGCCGAATACAATACCAAATCAAATCCGTGCTTGAGCGGATGAGAAAAAACGGGTCCCAGAAAAGTGTTATCAATAGCGGTTATTACCTTTCTGCCGTTCCGCCGGGAATACGTTTGTGCCAGCGCAGCACACATTTCCAGGTCGAACAAATCGTTGGTTGGATTGGCCGGACTTTCCACATAGATCATGGCCAGTTTACCCGCCATTCCGGTAGATTCAATCACACGCAGGATTTCCTCCTTGCTCTGATCCGGCATAAAACCCACCGTATTTATTCCGTACTTCTTCAGTACGTTCTTAAAAAAATGATCGGTCCCTCCGTAGAGGGGCTCACTGTGCAGCAGGAGATCTCCGGGCTGTAACAATTCCAGCACCGTTGTGCTGATGGCCGCCATTCCACTTTCGAAAACTGCCCCGTCCTCCGCTTCATCCCAAAGGCATAATCTGTTTTCCAGGATTTCCAGATCCGGATTATTGATGCGGCTGTAGATCAGTCCTGTTTCTTCCTTCGGGCGCAGATCCCTCTTTCCGTAGGCTACCTCAAAGAAGGCCTTCCCTTCCTCTGCCGTTTTAAAACCAAAAGTGGATGTCTGGAAAATAGGACACTTCACTGCGCCCTCGGATAGTTCCGGTTTGTAGCCATGACTCATCATGAGGCTTTCCGGTCTGTATTTTCTCTTTTTTGCCATACGGTTGATGTTGCTGTAACAAAGGTGAGAAAAATAGTCATTATTGCTTCATTTTACTCATTATTTAGTGTTTTATTCTTCTATTAGCCGATTTCCAGATGTTTATTCTTCTACATTCCGTACATTTGCAGTCATTCAGAAAATTCATCCGATGGAAAAACTGGACACTACCGACCGGCAGATTCTTCGTTTACTGCAGCGCGACGGCACCTTGAACATCAAGCAGGTAGCCGACGAGGTGGGATTAACCGCCACGCCGGCATACGAGCGGATACGTCGGATGGAGCGCAGCGGCATCATTTCGAAATACGTGGCCTTGCTTAACCGTGAGAAGGCCGGGAAACCGCTGATGGTATTCTGTCATGTTTCTCTTCAGCTCCATTCCAAGCCGCAACTGAAAAAATTCGAATCATCCATTGTAAAATTCGACGAAGTAATGGAGTGTCATCACACGGCCGGGGCGAACGATTACCTGCTGAAGATTCTGGTACGCGACATGAATGAATACAGTGCGTTTATCACGAACAAGCTGGCCGCCCTGGATAATATTTCACGGGTACAGAGTTCCTTTGTTATGACCGAAGTGGTTAGTAAAACAGAAATTCGCCTGGAATAAGGGCCCGATGTATCAATCAGCCTGCGGCGACAGATCTCCGGATAACACGCTTCGATAAACTACAGCAGCATGATGAATGGAAGTGGTCTCGATGGGAGTCGAACCCATAACCTTCGGCTTCGGAGGCCGACACTCTATCCAGTTGAGCTACGAGACCAAAATTGAAAATAATGGGGCCAAAGATACTCTTTTCTATTGGCGTCAGTGAGTTGAACCGAACCCATTCGTCTGCCGCTCAGGTCCGGATCCCTGCGACTAAAATATCATCCAGTTGCTCTGTGTTTCCCATCCATTCCTTCATCGTTTCCGCCAGCCGGCTCTGCTGCTCCTTGCAGGTCATTCCCCCGAGTTCCTTTAAAAGATTCTTGAAGCGCTTTGTCCGGAACTTCTTCCCCTCCTGTCCGCCAAACTGATCCGCATATCCATCTGTACTCATGTAAATCATACTCCCCGCAGGCAGTTTCAGAACATGGCCTGTGAAACTCCTCTTCTCTCCCCTGCCCTGACTACCGCCGATGGGTGCCTTGTCTGCGGCCGTTTCTGTTAGCTCACCCCCGTAATAAGTCCACAAGCTCCTGTTGGCTCCTGCATAATGCAATTCTCCCTTGCTGCGTTCAATTGAACAGATGGCGATATCCATCCCGTCATTCGTCTCGGCATCATTATGCTGTTGCAGCGCCTTCACAACCCCGGAATGTAGGTGCTCCAGAATTTGCGCCGGCTCATGAATGCCCTTTTCATTGATAATCTCACTGAGAAGACTGTTTCCGATCATGCTCATGAAAGCACCCGGAACACCGTGTCCTGTACAGTCTGCCACGGCAAAAATAACCTTGCTCCCGGCCGAAGAAAAAAAGTAAAAATCTCCTGATACAATATCCTTGGGACGATAGTAAACAAAGTGTTCCCCCAACCCTGCATGCAGCACCTCATCAGACGGAAGAATGGCTGTTTGAATTCTCCGCGCGTAAAGTATACTGTCTGTAATGCTTTTGTTCTTCTCCTCAATGATCGCATTTATCTTTTGCTTCTCCTTAAACCCCCGAAAAAGAAAAAATGAAAATACGATTACAATCAGCAGTCCGGCACCTGAAAACCAGATAAGCATGCGCTGCTGCGACAATTTTGCATTGGAGAGATCCTGCTCCTTTTTATAAAGTTCGATCTCCCGGTCTTTCTTCTCGGTATTATATTTACCCTGCAGCTCGGCCATTTCTTCCTTCGCATTGGCATTTAACAGGGAGTCGGTGATCTTCTTGTACTTGATGTAATATTTCAGTGCATTCTTATAGTCTCCGGTACGCTCATACAGTTCATACATTCCGCCGTAACCTTCCTTCAGCCAGTCGTAATAGTGCGTTTGTTCCGCCAGCTGCATTCCCTCAATATAATAGTTGAGCGCGTTCTCGAACTGCCCCCGTTCTTTGTAGGCCGTTGCCAGATTGCCAAGAGTGTTCGCAATACCGCGGATATCATTCTGTTCGCGTTTTATTTTCAACGACTGGTCATAATAGTGAATCGCCTTATCCATGGACTGGCTAAAAAGGTTGGAGGTCTGATTATCCTGGTCGTCCAGTGCCATATCGAAATACAAACGTCCCAGACTGTTCAGAACATGCCCCTTTACTTTCTGATAATTACTCTTTTCGCAGGTAAATAAGGCCTGAGTATAAAAGTCAAGCGCCTTACCGTATTCTTTGAGCCGGTGATGAATGATCCCAATGTTCGACTGGGCCTGAGCGATCTGCGGCGAGCGGTTCTTCTCCTGCGCCAACTGCAGCACCTCCTGGTAAAAACGGAGCGCGTTTTTATTATCCTCCATCGAAAAATAAAGCGCTCCGATGCTGTTCTTGATCCGTAAAATATCCGACCATCTTCCTGTTTCTTCGGCCAGCTTCAATGCCCTCAGGTTGTTTTCCAGCGCTTTGGGAAGATTTCCAAGGATCTGATAATACTGACCAAAAAAAGAATAAACACCCACCAGCCCGGGCTTGTTTCCGGTACTATCTGCGGCCTGCAATGCCCGGTTGCCGTATTCATAGGCTTTTTGCTTTTCTTCAGGCGTTGCACTGAAATTAAGAAAAACGTTGGCCAGATTTATCAGCGTTAGTACCCTTGCCGTATCATTCGTCTTGTACTCCTGCAAACGCCTTTCCAGCGAATCCGCGCGGGCGTGGTTAACACCCTGGGAAAATACCACCACCGGTAAGATCAGTACATTAAACACGAGAAGGAACCTCATATCCTAATTGGCTTGAAATCAGGGCGTGAGTTAAAGATAAGAAAAGTCGCAGGTACAATATCCGGATGCATCCGCCGTTTGGGGAGAGGCAGGAATTTCGTATCATTGTAATCCCGTGAAAAAACCCCTGTTCATCCTCATTATCAACACATTGCTTATGGTTCATGCCATAGGTCAGATTGGCATCGGCCAATGGCGGGATCATTTGCCCTACCGGAAAGGAACCGCGGTAACCTTCAGTGGTGAAAAAGTGTGGTGCGCTACCCAGGGTGGGATAATTGAGTACGACAAAGGAGACAACTCCATTAAGCGTATCGGAAAGCATAACGGATTTTCCGACGTTTCTCCCAGCGATATCAAATTCAATTCCTACAACAGCACACTGGTTGTAACCTACACCTCCGGTAATATTGACATCCTGGATGGAACCATCGTTACAAATATATCTGACATCAAGCGCGCCAATATCGTAGGAAGTAAAACGATTAATTCTGTTTTTCTGAAAAACGATTACGCTTATCTCAGTACCGGCTTCGGCATTGTTGTGCTGGATACGCGTCGGAAGGAAATCAAAGACACTTATTACCTTGGAGTAAACGGCGGATATATCAATATTCATGATGTGGGGATGGACGGCACCTACATCTACGCAGCTACGGATTCGGGCGTTTACCGTGCCCCCCTGTCCAGTAACAATCTTTCGAATTTCGCGGCATGGAGTAAAATGACCGGATTACCCACAGGGATCTATTCCAGTGTATGTGCTTTCAACGGCAATGTGTACGTGAACTTTGCTAAACGGCTGATGACGCTGGCGTACGGACAGGATACTGTTTTTGTTTATAACGGAAGCGCCTGGTCTCCTGCTTTCATACCGGTTTCAGGATACAACTGTTTTCATATTGAAGCCAATGCCAACAATATTGTTTTTTCATTCGACGGATATTTTGATGTTTATGACCCGGCCATGACGCTGGTTTCACACGTTTACACTTATCAGAACGTATTTCCGGCCCCCCGGCAGGTAGCCATGGAGAACGCGAATAGGGTATGGGTGGCGGATGCGAATATTGGTCTGGTCAATGTGTGGAACACCTGGAATACTTCCGCACATACACCCGATGGCCCGTCTACCAATAAAGTATACGCGCTGGATGTGAAAGGTCAGAATGTCTGGGTAGTGCCTGGCGAACACAACGGGTTGTGGGACAACGCTGACGATCCGAATGTGGACGGAATCTTTTATTACAGCAATCAAAGCTGGAATACCATTGACCTGAACACCCAAACCATTCTGGACTCTGTAAGAGACATTGTATCCGTTACGATTGACCCGCAGGATCCCACCCATGTTTATGCAGGAACCCTGGGGAAGGGACTAATCGAAATCCGTAACGGAGTAATCACTACTTTTCACAACCAGTATAACAGTGCGCTTCAGCCCCGCGGGGATGCACCCCAGACCGGATGGGTAGCCAGTTACGGGCAGGTGTTTGATGAAGACGGGAATCTGTGGGTCAGCAATGCAAAAGCCAACACTCCCATCTGTTTGAGAAAACCTGACGGCTCCTGGTACGCATTTAATTTCGGTGCCGGATACCAGGCGTTGCTCATCAGCAACCTCATCATAGACAAAGAAGGACAAATCTGGGGCGTTTTACCGCGCGGTGGCGGATTGCTCGTGTATGACCCGGGATCCGACCCGGTTTCTTCTGCTGATGATCAGGTTAAAAAGGTGATTACAGGCGAGGGATTGGGAAATCTGCCCAGCAATGAAGTGTACAGCATCGCCTGCGACGACGATGGGGAAATCTGGATAGGAACCGACCGCGGCATTGCAGTGATCTATAGCCCGGAGAATGTTTTTAACGGAGGGGATTTTGACGCCCAGCAGATTTTTGTCACACAGGACGGGCACACGCAGATCCTTCTGGAAACAGAGGTGGTAACCTCTATCACCACCGACGGCGCCAACCGTAAATGGATCGGCACGCAAAATGCAGGCGTATTCCTGCTCTCGGAAGACGGGCAGACTCAAATCTATCACTTCGAAGAAAATAATTCCCCCCTGCTTTCCAGTACCATTACTTCCATTGCGATTGACGGCATTTCGGGAGAGGTTTTTTTTGGTACCGCACAAGGACTGTGTTCTTTCCGCAGTACGGCAACGGACGGACTGGAAAATTTTGAAAACGTGTATGCATTCCCTAATCCTGTGCGACCGGGCTATAACGGGATTGTTGCCATACGCGGACTGGTAAAAGACTGCCATGTCAAGATCTCCGATATTTCAGGTACGGTAGTTTATCAGACCAGAGCGCTGGGCGGACAAGCCATATGGGATTGCCGCACATTCAGCGGTAACAAAGTAAGCAGCGGAGTTTATATGGTATTTCTTACCAACGATGACGGCAGCAAAACGTTCGTGACCAAGATCCTCGTGATCAACTGAACATGCTTGCTTCCACGCGCGGTATCGTTTTTCATACACTTCCGTACTCTGATACCACCGTAATTTCCCGCATTTATACTGAAGCGTATGGTCTGCGAAGTTACCTTGTGAACGCAGCGCACAGCCGCCGTTCGGCTTCCAAAGCCCGTTTGCTGCAACCTTTGTCGCTGGTGGAACTGGTAGCCTATGAAAAGGAAAACCGGGGACTGCAGCGGATCCGGGAGATCCGTACCGAGGTGCATTATATAAACCGGGAAGATATCCGCCGGAGCAGTATCCTTCTTTTCCTGGACGAAGTGCTTTGCCAGGTGATCCGGGAAGAAGAAAAAAATCCGCTATTATTTGAATTCCTGCATAGTTCACTTCAGATCCTGGATGTACTGCCCGGCAATCCCTCTAATTTTCATCTCAGTTTTCTGCTGCAGCTATCAAAATACCTTGGCTTTTTTCCTCACGGCAATTATTCGGAGTTTTGTCCCTGGTTTGATCTGAAGGCCGGGGAGTTTGTTCCCGAGGAGCCCGCTCATCCGCTCCACCTCGACCCGGCGGCAGGAAAAATACTTGGGAATTTTCTTTTTATGGACTATGGTGGATGCTGTGAAGTAGCGCTGAGCGGGGAACAGCGAAGAGCCGTTCTCCACGGAATCATCAGTTACTACGGCACCCATGTAGAAGGATTCCCCTCACTAAAAAGCGTACAGGTGCTGGAAGAGGTGCTGGGAGAACTAGCCTAATTCCTACTTTTGAACCATGCCGGTCATTTACGGAATACTCGCAGTTTACGGAACCCTGCTCTTCGCCCTGACTTTGATTCTGGCTGTTCCCACCTATTTTTTTGTGTTCACTTTTTTTCCGCCGCAGCGTGCGCCCCGTGCCGCCCATCAAGTCAGCCGGTTCTGGGCCGGCGTACTGATGTTTTTCCTGATGGTAAGGGTACGGGTAAAAAACCGCGAGATACTTGACCCGAACGCTGTGTAT
The DNA here is from genome assembly GCA_020852255.1 of Bacteroidia bacterium. Taxonomy (NCBI): domain Bacteria; kingdom Pseudomonadati; phylum Bacteroidota; class Bacteroidia; species Bacteroidia bacterium. The sequence goes on from JADZBD010000025.1 coordinate 48,640, forward strand.
GTGGTCATAGCAAATCACCTTTCCCAGCTGGATATTCCCACCTATGCCATCGCCTGCACGCCCGTTGTTCGTTTTCTTGCCAAAGCAGAACTGGGAAAGATCCCGCTGTTGGGATATGTGATACGCAGAACCTATCTGATGGTAAAGAGGGAGGACAAGGCCGACCGGCATAAGATCATGATCGCCATGCAAAAAACCCTGGAAGAAGGCATTGGCCTCTTCCTCTGCCCTGAAGGCACGCGCAACCGCACCGAACAAGCTCTTTTGCCGTTTAAAGACGGCGCTTTCCGGCTGGCTATCCGCGCGCAGGTGCCCCTGGCGGTACTGGTTGTGTACAACTCCCATCTCCGGAATCGTCCTGCTCAACCCCTTTCACTTGTTCCCGGTACCATTGAAGCAGAGTGGCTGGAGGTAGTAGATACCCGTGGCATGACGGAGGAAGATGTAGAAAAACTGCGCGACCGTGTTTGGTCCGGTATGAAAACAAAGATTTTAAACCGGAGATCAGCTCATGGAAAATAAGAAGCCACGGTCTATCCTACTACCTCTGATTCTGATTGCTGTACTGGGGGTGGGTTCCTTTCTGATCCGGCTTGCTTTCGAAAACCCTCCAATACCGGATGGCGGAGATTGCAGCTATTCGTCCGTTTATCATCCTGCATTGATAATTAGTATAGATACAGTCAGTGAAGGGTATTGCGAAATGGAGATTGAGGTGCGAACGGACTACGGAACGGATACCTTACTTTATTCTCAGGTTTTTGGCGGCTATGCCAGTTTTGAGCAGATCCGCCGACACGGGATATCCCTGGGCGACACCCTTCAGTACCAAATCAGGGATATTGTCTCCGGATCTTGCAATCCCCATATTGAAACCCTCCTCCTGCCACCCGCCCCCTGAAAGAAAAAAGGGGCGGGGGAAGAGAAAGAGCTATACGCGTTGTCCGGCAGGCACGATGCCGTATTTCTGCTTCAGGCGATCATCATATTCGTCTGCATAAGATCCAATACGGTTGAACATGGCCTGTGCCTCGTTCTGATCCAGCCCATCCAGTTCACGGATCGACTTAATGTACGCCCATTCCTTGAAAATGGTAAATGATACTCCGTACAGATTGTGGTTGATCTCGAGAAGTTCCTTGGTGAATAGATGCTGGTTGTTCACTGGCACTTCACATACAGGGGCCATCACCTGGATGTAACCGTAATCCTGAAGATTTCCCTGTTGATCTTTGGTTTGCCACACATCTACCCAGATATTGGCAGATCCCCGTTTAAGATTCCACTGTCCGGCGATTTCCCCGCGGCAAATAGCAGGATCTACGCCCAGGTTTCGGATAATATCCTCCACCATGTTGTAATACGTCTGAATTGGTTGCATTTTTTGTTATTTAAGTTAGACCTTTAAAACCATGGCTGGTTTTTAACAAAGATATGAGTATATCTTTCCCCTGCAAGTAAAATCAGGGCTTTCGTAACGGGTTCAATTGCATTACCTTTGCCCCATGTTCAACACAAAAAAAGATCCCATGTCAAAAAGCCATACCACCGATTCCGGCACTGTAAATATCATCGGGGCGGGAACCATCATTGAGGGTGAGATTAATACAAACGGAGACATCCGGGTAGATGGATCGCTCACAGGTAAACTGAACGTGAAAGGAAGGCTTGTACTGGGAGCTTCAGGGAACATTGAGGGGGAGATCAGCTGTCAGAATGCCGACATTTCGGGAACCATCAACGGGAAGATCAATGTGACCGATCTCCTTGCTCTTAAATCCTCCTCCAAGCTTTCGGGAGATATTGTTGCCAATAAACTGGCGATTGAACCCGGTGCTGTGTTTACGGGTTCCTGCTCTATGGGCGGGATCATCAAGGACATGAAGAGCGCGGAAACTACTGAGGAAAAAGCGGTCTCCTACTAAACTAATTCATCCTCCACCGGAGGTATCTGCTTTCCGATGAATTATTTTCTCCGGCTTGGTTTGCTCTGCGCACTGCTGCTCCTGCTGGCCGCGGTACCCTACCTTTCACAGGAACTCGTTTCTTTCCGTCATCCGGGCGCTTTTGTAATGACTCCCCTGTTCTGCCTTTTCACACTGTTTCAGCACCAATACCTCATCCGTTCTACCAAAGGCTCCCCTACCGCCTTCATCAGGGCATTCATGGGTATGACCGTAATGAAAATGCTGGTGCTGGCCACCGCCTTTATCCTCACACTGGTACTGGGAGTGCCTTCGCCTTTTTGTTTTGCAGGCTGGTTTGTGCTGATCTATATCAGTTTTCTGATTTATGAGGTTGTGCAGCTCTCCGCAGTGCTAAAAAAGACTTCTTAAGTCCTGATTTTCTGACACTTGAAATAGCCCCTTTTTCCCTCCGGGATTGTGAAAAAAAGAGGCCGGGCCAGCGCATTTCTGAACCATTTATATATATAAATTTGCCCCCGAATTTCAGGGTATGAATACGGTGTTGAACTCTCGCATATTTATCGTTTTAGCCTTCCTGGGTCTTTCCTTTTCCGCTTTTGCCGGAGATCCGGACCATCACTCCGTTTCTGCCGATACCGGTTCCGGTGCCCCGTCTGCTGCCGGGCACGGCAGCGATAAACTGGACGTGGGTGCCATGATCCTCCATCACGTTCTCGATGCCCACGAATGGCATTTGTGGGGAGAAGGAGAACATTCCGTTTCGGTTCCGCTTCCTGTCATCCTCTGGACCGACAAGGGCTTAGATGTATTCCTGTCTTCTGCCTTTCACCATGGTACAGCCACCGTAGAAAAAAAGTATGCCTACCGTATCGAACACGAGCATATTTATATTGTGGATGAAACCGGACTGAAAGATGAGCGTGCCAGTGCAACACTGATCGATCTTTCTGTTACCAAAAACGTGGCCTCCATTTTTGTGGCCATGATCCTGATGATTCTTATTTTCCGCGCTGTGGCAAAAGGATATGTGCGCAACAAAGGAAAAGCGCCCACCGGCATCCAGTCGTTTTTTGAGCCTCTGATCATTTTTGTGCGCGACGATGTAGCCCGTCCTAACATTGGAGAAAAGAAGTATGAGAAATACATGCCTTTTCTCCTTACAGCCTTTTTCTTCATCTGGATAAGTAACATGATGGGACTGGTTCCTCTTATTCCGGGGGGTGCCAATGTTACCGGAAATATTTCTGTTACGCTGGTGCTGGCATGCATTACCTTTCTGATCACGCTGTTCAGTTCCAACGGACATTACTGGAGACACATCCTCGCCATGCCCGGAGTGCCGGTGCCGGTGCTGTTCATCCTCACACCGCTGGAAATACTGGGAATGTTCATTCGTCCGTTGGTGCTCATGCTCCGACTCTTTGCCAACATCACTGCCGGTCACATCGTAATCCTGTCCTTCGTTTCGCTCATTTTCGTATTCGGTGAAATGAGTTCAACCGCCGGGTACGGATCGTCCGTGCTTTCAGTTTTCTTCGTTTTGTTCATGTCCCTGCTGGAGTTGCTGGTGGCCTTCCTGCAGGCATACGTATTCACCTTGCTCTCGGCGATCTATATCGGCGCGGCAGTGGAAGAAGGTCACCATGCCGAACATCATTAAATGAATTTTTGTTAAACCCTTAATACCTAATCAAATGTTAAACCTCGTATTACTTGCCGCAGAAAACCTCGGTCTCGGATATGGTCTGGCTGCTCTTGGAGCGGGCCTCGCCGCCGTGGGAGCAGGACTCGGTATCGGTCGCATTGGCGGAAGCGCGCTGGAATCCATCGCACGTCAGCCGGAAGCACTGAACGACATCCGCGCTAACATGATCCTTACCGCTGCCCTCGTGGAAGGTGCCGCCATCATCGCGATGCTGGTAGGATTCCTCGTAGTGTTCAAGTCGTAAGCATTTCGGACAGCTCCCGGCGGTTGGCTGGGATGCTGTTTGAACAAGGGAAACAAAAACAAAAAGAACATGGAACTGTTAACGCCCTCGTTAGGACTCATCGTTTGGATGACCCTTTGCTTTCTTATCCTTTTCTTCCTGCTGAAGAAAATGGCCTGGAAGCCGATCATGAAAATGATCAAAGACCGTGAAGTTTCCATTCAGGACGCGCTCGATTCAGCTGAAAAAGCCCGCGAAGAAATTAAAAACCTTCAGGCAGGTAATGAGCAGATCCTTAAGGAAGCCCGCTCGGAACGCGACCAAATGCTGAAAGAAGCACGTGATATCAAAGATCAGATTGTAGCGGAAGCCAAAACAAAGGCTCAGCTGGAGGCTGATAAAATTATGACCACCGCCCGTGAGAACATCCAGCACGAGAAAATGGCTGCCATCACCGAATTGAAAAACCAGGTGGCTCAGCTCTCCATTGAAATTGCAGAAAAGATCCTGAAAGAAGAATTGTCTTCCCAGGAAAAACAAAAGCAGCTGGTGAAAGCCCTGCTGGATGATGTGAAACTGAACTAAAATGAAAGGTTCCCGCTTAGCGGTACGGTACGCAAAATCACTGATCGACCTGGCTGTAGAAAAAGGCAAGGTGGAACAGGTATATGCGGACATGAAGCTGGTACAAAAGACCTGTAAGGAAAGCCATGAACTGGAATTGCTTTTTAACTCTCCCATTGTAAAAACAGATAAGAAACAAGCTATTCTGAAAGCCTTGTTTGATGGGAAGGTGGACGCTATCACCTCTGCCTATTTTCAACTGATGGCCTCCAAGCGCCGCGAAAGTTACATCCCTGCCATTGCCGAATCCTATATTGAAAAATACAAGGTGCGGAAGAAGATCCTCACCGCTGTGATCACTACCGCCTACGGGCTGGATGACGATGTTCGCGCCAAAGTAATGAAACTGGTGAAAGACAGCTACAGCAGCGAAGTGGAATTGGTGGAGAAAGTGGATAAGAATATCATCGGAGGGTTTATCCTTCGCATTGGCGATAAACAGGATGATACCAGCTTACTCCGGAAAATTAAAATGCTTACACGCACATTCAACGAAAATCCTTACATCAAAGACTATTAATAATCAATTATCATGGCAGAAGTAAAACCAGCAGAAGTATCCGCAATCTTACGCCAGCAACTGGCAGGATACAAAACCGCCTCGGATCTGGAAGAAGTAGGAACCGTGTTGCAGGTGGGTGACGGTATTGCGCGTATCTACGGTCTTTCCAACGTACAATCCGGTGAGCTCATTGAATTTGAGAACGGACTCAAAGGAATTGTATTGAACCTGGAAGAAGATAACGTGGGAGCTGTATTGCTTGGTTCTTCCAATGATATTAAAGAAGGGGATACCGTAAAACGTACCGGTCGTATTGCTTCCATCAAGGTGGGAGAAGGTATGCTGGGGCGTGTGGTGAATACCATGGGAGAGCCCATTGACGGAAAAGGACCGATCAAAGGTGAGCTTTTTGAAATGCCTATTGAGCGTAAGGCTCCCGGGGTAATCTTCCGCCAACCGGTAAATGAACCCCTCCAGACTGGTATCAAGGCGATTGATGCCATGATTCCCATCGGGCGCGGACAGCGGGAATTGGTGATCGGAGATCGGCAGACCGGGAAAACCGCAGTTTGCCTGGATACCATTATCAACCAGAAAGAATTTTATGAGCGCGGAGAACCCGTGTTCTGTATTTATGTGGCCATCGGACAAAAAGGTTCAACGGTAGCCAACGTACAACGCGTACTGGAAGAGAACGGAGCTATGCCTTATACGGTAATCGTTTCCGCCACAGCTTCTGATCCTGCGCCTATGCAGTTCTACGCGCCTATGTCCGGTGCCGCTATCGGAGAGTTCTTCAGAGATACCGGTCGCCCGGCACTTATTGTATATGATGATCTTTCCAAACAGGCGGTGGCCTACCGCGAGGTGTCCCTTCTGCTCCGTCGTCCTCCCGGCCGTGAAGCCTATCCCGGCGACGTATTCTATCTGCACAGTCGTTTGCTGGAGCGTGCCGCAAAAGTGATTTCTTCCCAGGATGTGGTGAAAAACATGAATGATCTGCCGGATTCTTTAAAAGATAAAGTAAAGGGCGGAGGATCTCTGACAGCCCTTCCCATTATTGAAACACAGGCCGGTGACGTATCTGCCTATATTCCTACTAATGTGATCTCGATCACTGACGGGCAGATATTCCTTGAGGCGAACCTGTTCAACTCCGGTGTGCGTCCGGCCATCAACGTAGGTATTTCCGTATCCCGCGTGGGAGGAAATGCCCAGATCAAGAGTATGAAAAAAGTTGCTGGAACGTTAAAACTGGATCAGGCGCAATACCGCGAATTGGAAGCGTTTGCAAAATTCGGATCTGATCTGGATGCGGCTACTAAATCGGTACTCGACAAAGGTTCACGGAACGTAGAGATCCTGAAACAAAATCAGTTCTCTCCGTTCAGGGTTGAGCAACAAATTGCCATCATCTATTGCGGAACCAAAGGATTGTTGCGTAACGTGCCTTTGAATAAAGTAAAAGAATTTGAAGTGGATTTCCTCCAATACATGGAAAGCAAGCATAAGAATGTGCTAAATGACCTGAAAGCCGGGAAGCTGGATGATACGATTACCGGAACCCTGGAGAAAGCGGCCGCAGAAATTTCAGCGAAATACAAATAACCCTTTGATTCTTGATCTTTGAATTTTAATTCTAAATGCCGAATTTAAAAGAAGTCAGAACCCGGATCACTTCTGTGTCCAGCACACAGCAGATTACTTCTGCTATGAAGATGGTTTCTGCTGCCAAATTAAAACGGGCTCAGGATGCCATAGTTCAGATGCGTCCGTATGCAGAGAAACTCAAGGAGATACTTGAAAACGTTTCTGCCAGCTTATCCGCTTCAGATGGCATATATTCCAAACAGAAAGAGGTAAAATCTGTGTTGTTGATTGTGATTACCTCTAACCGCGGATTGTGCGGAGGGTTTAACTCTTCAGTGATCAAACGGGCCTTGCTTACCGCACGACAAGAATATGCCGGAAAGCAAATTTCGGTATTGTGTATTGGGAAGAAAGGGGGAGATTATTTCCGGAAAACCGAGTACAAGATCATTGGGTCTGATTTGCCAAGAAAGGTAAACGAGTTGTTTGATAAGCTAACTTTTGAAAATGTGGCCCCGGTTGCGGAGAAGATCATGGAAGCGTTTGTGAAGGGGCAGTTCGACCGTATTGATCTTGTCTATAACAAATTCAAGAATGCCGCTACGCAGATCAACACCCGTGAGCAGTTTTTGCCGGTGGCACCGCCCGCCAATGACGGGAAGAAGAAGCGCTCCGTTGATTATATTTTTGAGCCAACGAAAGAGTTTATCATAGAAGACCTTATTCCCCGTTCTTTAAAAACCCAGTTCTACAAAGCCTTATTGGATTCCCATGCTTCCGAACACGGGGCACGCATGACGGCCATGCACAAGGCTACGGATAACGCCCGCGACATGCTGCGCGAACTGCGCATCACCTACAACAAAGCCCGTCAGGCCGCCATCACCAAGGAGATCTTAGAGATCGTGGGTGGAGCGGAAGCGTTGAATAATTGATTGATTTAGTGAGATTTACGAAGATCTTTGGAACTGTAGTTCTACGGACTTAGTTTTGCGTTTTCATAATATAGTGTTATATTTGCTTTAATTATATAAGACTATATTATGAAATTTAAACGAGTCTCTTTTGAAGATCCTATGGCTATTTCCTTGCCTCCGAAACCTGAATCCGGATGGGTTCAGTGGATGCGTGGCGCACTTCAGATGTCGTTAAGACAATTGGGCAAACGACTGAACATTAGCGCCCAGAGTGTGAATGATCTTGAGCGGAGGGAGCGCGAGGCCAGCATCACCCTGCATGCCCTGCAGCAGGCGGCGGAGGCAATGAATATGAAATTGGTTTACGCGCTGGTGCCAAAAGAGAAAGGGATAGAAGAAATGATCCGTCAGAGGGCAGAGGAAAAGGCCAAAGAAATTGTGATGCGCACGCACCAAACGATGATATTGGAAAAACAGGGTGCAAAAAAAGAATGGATTGAAAATGCCATCCGCCAGAAGACCGAAGAGTTGATGCTGAAAATGCCCCGGTATTTATGGGATTGAAAAAGGGAGATTCGTCTGATGGGCAGACTTTGCTGAGTGAAGGCGACCGTGACGGGCTTTTGATTAAAAGCATCCGAACCCGGGAGGAGCTGAACAGGTGTGAACACTTGAACATTCAGGAAGCGTTGGAATGGACCTTGGGTAAAAATTTTGATGAGGAGGAATTGTTATCGGAGCAATTTACCAGGGACATTCATCGGAGGATGTTTGGGAGTGTTTGGGAGTGGGCCGGAAAATTCCGAAGGAGCGATACCAATCTGGGGGTGAACTGGAAACAAATTCCCGTACAGCTCAGGCAACTGAACGATGACGTACGGCTATGGATCAAGGAAGAAAGCTTCCCGCCGGACGAATTAGTGATCCGCAATAAACATCGCCTCGTATGCATCCACGCCTTTCCTAATGGGAACGGACGACATTCGCGCTTAATGGCAGACCTCTTGATCCGTCATGTTTTTGATGGGAATTATTACACCTGGGGAAGCCAAGCCACCGAATCGTCCGAAGAAATTCGCGAGCGTTACTTAAAAGCTTTGCGTGAAGCCGACCGGGGAAAATACACGGCGCTGATACGGTTTGCGAGGAGTTGAATAGTTATTCATCCTGTTAGAATATTTGCCATTGATTACTCCTTCGTCTTGAAATAATATCTTTGGGATGGGCTAACGTGAGATATAAGAATTACGCCATCGTACATTTGGGCTGGAATAATTCTTTCCAACACCCTACCAACATTATAACAGTACATAGGCTTGATTTTGGAATAAGCAAGAGTCTGGCGGCTAACCCCCTACTCCCCGTTCTTCCCTTCCTCGGCCGGAGGTTTTGGGAAAACCCGCTTCATGCTCTGCAGTTTAACAGGATTGATCACAAGCGGAAATTTTTCCACCACCACAGAGGAAGTGTCGAGGCCAAAGGCGCGGCCTTCGGATAACCCCAGCCACTTGAGAATGCCGTAAATGTCCAGGGTGATCTTTTCCAGGAAGGGGAATTCGTTCTCGAAGCTCATGAACTTCTCGATCACTATAAAGCGGAAATCGCCGATTACCCCGCTTCTTCCCAATGACTCATAGCGTGAAGTGATATCCACCTCGTGGTTCGCTACCAAATCCTCGATCACCTTGCGGAACATGAGGTTGATTCGGGGTGCCACACGGAATCCCAGTTTGAATTCAACACGAATAATATCATTCTTTACGATCTCAATCACTTTATAATCCATCCGGTAAGGCTCATCCACCACGTCTACATGCACAAACCAGTATATATCCGCCCGCTTTGGCCGTCGTTGTAAAATAGAATGCACCACCTTTTGTTCAATCTCATCGGCCTTATTTGCGCTGGTAAGATAGACTAAATGCGTGGCAAATTTCGGTATGCTTTCATCTTTGCTCAGCTCCGCAATCATGGGCACATAATCGTCAAGCTTCACAAACTCCACATAACGATTGCGGATTTTTCTTCCACCCTGCCAGCACCACATGGCAAGGTAGAGGATGGATGCGATCATTAAACTTACCCATCCGCCTTCAAAGAATTTTCGGGAATTTGCCACCAGGAAGGCAGACTCCACAATTAAATACACTACGATGAACCCGATAATCCAAATTCCTTTATAGTGCTTGATCCTCATGTACCAGATCAGAAGTAATGAGGTCATTATCATCCCTACAATGATGGTTAGTCCGTAGGCCGCCTCCATGTGTGACGATTCTTTAAAATAAAGTACTACTCCAACACAGCCTGCCCATAACAACCAGTTCACCGAGGGTATATACAATTGTCCCTTTAATTCTGTAGGGTATTTAATCCTGACTTTGGGCCAGAAATCCAAACGCACGGCTTCGTTGATCAGGGTAAATGATCCGGAGATTAACGCCTGGCTGGCAACAACGGCAGCGGCAGTAGCAATGGTGATCCCGACAGGCAGAAACCATTCCGGCATAATGGAATAAAATGGATTGCTGCTGAGCTGTTCACCATCCCGCGCAATGAGCCATGCGCCTTGTCCAAAGTAATTTATAAGTAACATTGTTTTCACAAAGATCCAGGTGATGCGAATATTCTTCCTCCCACAGTGGCCAAGGTCTGAATACAAAGCTTCAGCCCCTGTAGTGCAGAGAAATACCGCTCCCAGAAGCCAAAATCCTTCCGGATGATCGGATAATAAATTAAATGCATAATGCGGACTTACTGCGGCCAAAACTCCCCAATTGTCCGAAACCTGAATAATTCCTAAAACTCCCAACATCAAGAACCAAACCATCATGATGGGGCCAAACGACTTTCCAACGAACTTTGTACCGAATTGTTGAATCGTGAAAAGCAATGTAAGAATGATTAAAATAATAGGAATAGTGGGGATGTGACTTAAGGATTCAACTTGACCTAATCCTTCTACTGCCGACGCAACAGATATCGGAGGGGTGATAATTCCATCTCCCAAAATAAAACACCCGCCAATTATTGCAGGATACATCAGCCACTTCACTTTGGTTTTCTTTACCAGCGCGTAAAGCGCAAATATTCCGCCTTCCCCCTTGTTATCTGCACGTAATGTAAGCATCACATACTTTAATGTTGTTTGCAGCGTAAGAGTCCAGAAAATACAGGAAATCCCTCCCAGCACCACATCGGCCGAAATAATTTTCCCATCGCCTACAATGGCTTTCAATACGTAAAGCGGGGAGGTACCGATATCGCCGTAAATGATCCCCAGTGTAACCAGAAGTCCGGCGGCAGTAACCTTGCTCAGGTAACTATGATATCCGTTTTGCACAGGATCAGCGAGGGTGCAAATTTACTTGTTTTCCTGCTCACCAAAATCAGTTCAACAGGATATATTCGTCGAAATTGTTTATCAACGGCCTCGCAAAACACTATAAATCATCTGATTATGATCTGCGTCACAAATCTGACCTTTAGACCTTTCGACGCAAAAAGGTACTTTTGAAAAGTGAGAAGCCAGAAGATCCTCTATCCCGTGTATGGCACCGTGTTTCTGACGGCCTGCATCGTTTCTTTTCTGCATTTTTCTCCTGTCTTTCATTTTGATCTACATTCCGACATGGTGATTCCTGTGCTCCAGGCGTATGATTTTAACTGGAGAACGGATCTATATTACTGGGGACAGGACCGGCTGGGAAGTCTGCTGCCCGCCCTCGCCCACCTGTTCCGATGGCTGCCTGTGCATACAGTTTGGCTTGTTTCGGTTCTTCAATGGATGCTCAGTGCTGCCGCCCTGTGGTTACTTACCGATAAACTGCGTCCGTTGTTCCTGCGTTTGTTGTTTGCCGTGGCATGGCTCATGCCATTCCCGTTTTTTTCCTGGAATCTGCTTGTAGGACAACCGTACACTGCCCAGTTTTTCCTGATCGGACTCAGCTTCTTTTTCCTCTACAGGTACAGGGAATTTCGCGGCCATGCCCTTAAAAAAAGTTTTTTGCTGGGCTGTTCCCTTTTTTCATGGATGCTTTCCGTTTGGACCAATGATATGTCGGTAGTGATTTTGCCTCTTTTCCTGCTGTTTATTCTGCAGCCCTCGCTGGATATGGGTAAAGAAGGTACGTCCACTGTTTTCCGTTTTCGCATTCCGTTTGAGATGAGCCGGTCAGACATTGCCGCATCCTTTGTAGCCTTACTGGCAGGGGTTTTCTTTCTCCTGTTTGCCAAATCACAGGCTTACCAGTTCAAATATACCGTGTACCGTGTTTCCGATATATCCGTGGTCACAGACGGGCTGTTCCAGCTCTTCAATGAGGTCACACGCGCCTTCGCCTTCCGGGTTTTTAACATTCTGGTTTCAGTTCATGCCTGGCTGCTGCTGCTTATCCTGGGGCTCACTTTCCTGAGCGGAAGAGTAAAAAATGAATCCTTCCCCTTGTCTAACCTGCTCCTCTTTTCATCCGTACTTACTTTCTTTGCCTTGCTGTTCTCGGAATGGGTTTCTCTGAATTCATTCCAGGCAAGGTATTTTGTAGTACCCTACTATCTGTTGCTGCTGGGAATTTTTTTTCGCATCTGCTGTATGCAGGCCGGAAGAATTCGCCTGGCTGCCACCATCGCCCTCACTGCTGCCGTTCTTCTTTCCGCGGTAGATTCCCTGATTCATTACCCCTGGGCGGCAACCGGCGATAAACATCTTTCCTTTGCTGAACACCGTGTAATTACAACGCGGCTCGACAGCGGGGCGGTGCTGGGAACGTACTGGAACTCGTACCTGCTCAGCGCGGGTGATCCCGGCAAGATCACCGGAACTCCGAAAGAGCACGAGCCGATCCGGAACTACGACCGGATGTGGGCCGCCTCAAAAATGAAACGGATTTATCTTGTAAAAAACAACTGGCTCGATTCTTTCCCTGATACCCTCACCCAGTTCGGCCGACAATTGTACCGCAACGGAGCACCCTTCCGGTTCGAATACCTTGAACTCTGCGAATACCGTTAAACTTCAAACCCCCATTCGTCTTTTACGCTGCCGCCTTTTTTTGGCAGGGGATGCGCCGGCTGTTGTTTTCCGGGGCGCGTTTCTTTTTTCGGGGAAGGGCCGGCTCCTTTGTTTCCCATTTCCACCAGGGCAAATTCGAGTTGTTTGCGCGCAAGATCCGCTCTCTTTACAAGTATCCTCACCTTATCGCCCAGTGTAATTTTTCGCCGGAAACGTTTTCCGATCACCGAATAACTGGTCTCGTCAAAATAATAATAATCGTCCGTCATGTCGCGAAGGCGGATCATTCCCTCGCAGAGCGAATCGTTCAGTTCTACAAAAAAACCGAATTCAGTAACTCCCGACACCACCCCGTCAAACTCCTCTCCGATTTTATCGCCAAGGAATTTGACCTGCATGTATTTGACGGAGGCCCGCTCGGCTTCGGCCGCAATTTTTTCTCTTTCGGAGCTGTGTTTGCACTTTGACTCCAGATCCGCCTCTTTGGGATAATGCTTGTCGTTACTAAGGCATTTCTCCAATAGCCGGTGCAGCATCACATCCGGGTAGCGGCGGATGGGAGAAGTAAAATGAGAATAATATTCAAATCCGAGCCCGTAGTGCCCGATATTTTTTGTGGAATAAACGGCCTTGGCCATGGTGCGGATAGCGAGGAGCTCAATCGCATTGGCTTCGGGCTTCCCCTGAACATCGCTCATTAGTTTGTTAAGTGATTCCGCGATGCTCCGTTCTGTTTTGGTACTGATCTTATATCCGAACTTAGAGGCAAAATCGGCGAAAGAGCGCATCTTCTCCGGATCCGGTGAATTGTGAATGCGGTATACATTAGGGCGCGGTGCCGCTGCTTTCCCGCTAAGGGTTTTTCCCATACCGATGAATTCAGCCACCCTGCGGTTAGCCAGCAGCATGAAGTCCTCGATCAACTGGTTAGCATCTTTCATTTGTTTAAAGAATACACCCAGGGGGTTCCCCTCCTCGTCCAGCTTGAATTTCACTTCCAGTTTTTCAAAACCTATGCTTCCCTTCTGAAAACGGTCCCTTCGCAGTTTTTTCGCCAGATCATCTAATAGCTTTAGCTCATCCGCCAGATCGCCGGTACCGTTCTCCAGCCGTTCCTGCGCTTCCTCGTACGTAAAACGCCGCCGCGAATGGATAATTGTCTTACCGAACCACTCGCTTTTAATTCTGGCTTCACTGTCCAGTTCAAACACCGCGGCGAAGCAAAGTTTGTCTTCATCAGGGCGAAGGGAACACAGGTCGTTGGATAATGCCTCCGGCAGCATGGGAACAGTACGATCCACCAGATAAACGGATGTTGCACGGGCGTAAGCCTCCTTCTCCAGCAGGGTATTCTCCTTCATGTAATGCGTAACATCCGCAATGTGAATGCCCACTTCCACGTTCCCGTTGGGAAGTTTTTTCAGGGAAAGCGCGTCATCAAAATCCTTCGCGTCAAACGGATCAATGGTAAAGGTGAGCACCTCGCGAAAATCTCTTCTCTTTTTAATTTCCTCCGGCGTAATCGTCCTCGGAATTTTTTCCGACTCCCTGATCACCGCTTCATCAAACGAATACGGCAGGGCGAATTCTTCCAGAATAGCGTGAATCTCCGCATCCATTTCCCCGGCATTGCCAAGAATGCGGAGGACTTCTCCTATGGGATTATCCTCTTCCGGATACTCCAGAATTTTTACCACCACTTTCTGTTTGTCCGTTGCTCCTTTGAGCGAAGATTCAGGAATAAAAATATCTGCACCGAATTTCTGGTTGTCGGGTACCAGGAAACCAAACTTCCCTTTAACCTGCAGGGTTCCCACCACCTCGGATCGTCCGCGGGAAATTACCTCTTCCACTTCTCCTTCTGCCTTTCGTCCGCTTCGGCCTTTACTCACTTTCAGGCTGACAATATCTCCGTGAAGCGCTCCGTGCAGTTTGGATTCATGAACATAGATATCGTCTCCTTCTCCTTCGGTGGGAATAACATACGCTGATCCGGACATCAGCCGCTCTACACGTCCTGTTACCTGTTTGCCTTCAAACTTCCATCTGAATTTTCCCCGGTCGGTCTCCTCCGCCATTCCTTTTGTAACCAGATCTTCCAGAATATGCTGAACCAGCATTTTCTGTCCGTGCTCTGTAATGGCTAGAAACGATGATATCTGCTTATAATTCAGTGGCTTGCCCTTGCTGTATCGCAGCGCCTCGATCACCTCCTCAAACAGGTACTTTTTATTTCTTACTCCTTTCTTTCTTCTTATTTTTGAAGACATGGGGATAAAGATAGGGATAAAAGACAGGGATTTCGGGAAAGGGATAATTGATAAAAGATCTGCTATGATTAAAAATTTTGTTCTTCTGCTGGGACTGCTCGGCCTTACAGCCGCACTCCGGGCTCAAACCGCGGTGAATGCCGGAGCCGATCAGAATATCTGCGTTCCGAACTGTGCCAACCTGACCGCCACCATCACACCGGCACTCGGCACCAACACCTACACCGTTGCGCAAATTCCGTACGCGCCGGATCCGTTCACCAACGGAACTGCGCTGGTGTGGCAAAGCAATTCTGATGATGAAGTACACGGACCATACGCTATCGGATTCAATTTTTGTTTTTTCGGCGTAACACGTAACCAGTTTTATATTGGCACCAACGGGTGGGTGGGATTTTCAAACGGACCTACTGCTTATACCGCGGCTTCCGTTCCCAATACAGCCGCAACGGTTCCAAAAGATTGTATCATGGGGCCATGGCAGGACTGGTATCCTGCGCCTTCGGGAGGAACCATTCGGTACCAGGTTTACGGAACAGCGCCTTTTCGCCGTCTGGTGGTATCCTGGAACAACTGCGCATTATATAACTGCACCTTCCTTACAGGAACATTCCAGATCACTTTATATGAAACAACGAACATTGTTGAAACGCATATACAGGCCAAGCCCGGACCCTGTGCCTGGGCCGGCGGAACGGCAGTGCATGGCATCCATAATTTTTTCGGAACCATTGCTTACACGGTACCCGGACGAAACAGCTCGCAATGGACGGCTTTTAACGATGCCTGGAGGTTTTCCCCCGCTGATCCTCCTGCCTATACTTTTCAGTGGCTTCAGGGCGTGACACCCATCTCGAACAATCTTTCCGTTACCGTTTGTCCTACTGTTACTACAACATACACCGCACAGATCACCTATTCCTGTGATAACACGAGCTGGACCGATCAGGTGACGGTTACGGTGGGATCACTTTCGCCTACCGTTTCGGGTCCTGTCACAATATGCCAGAGTCAGTCTACCGGTTTAAGTGCCTCCGGCGGTGTTTCCTACGTATGGTCGCCCTCCTCTTCACTGAACAATTCCACCCTGGCCAATCCTACAGCCTCTCCTACTACCACCACTACCTATACCGTAGTAGTAACCGATGCGAACGGATGTACAGGCTCGGCCACGGTACTGGTAACAGTACTTCCTCCGCCCAATGCAAACGCCGGACCCGGCGGAAACATTTGTCCGGGTGGATCTGCCAACCTGAACGCCTCTGGAGGTACTTCCTATACCTGGACTCCTGCAGCTTCACTGAATAATTCAACGATTGCCAACCCGGTAGCTTCTCCCACTGTAACCACAACGTATACTGTGACCGTCTCAAACGGAAGTTGCTCTTCCACGGCCACTGTCACGGTTACTGTATTCACACCACCTTCACCAACTGCTTCGGCAAACACCAATCCGATTTGTTCCGGATCCACCACACAACTTTCCGGAACCGGCGGCGCTTCCTACAGCTGGACGCCGGCCTCCTCGCTCAATAATTCTACTATCAGTAATCCATTAGCATCGCCAACCGTAACCACCACTTACACACTCACGGTAACCGATGCCAACGGATGTACCGGCACCACCACGGTTACTGTTACAGTGAATACAGCCAACGCTACCGCGTCGGCAACAAACAACACCATTTGTCCGGGAGGAAACACTTCGCTTAACGCCACCGGCGGAGGAACCTATGTGTGGACTCCCGCGGCTTCGCTGAATAATTCAACAATCGCTAATCCTACCGCAACACCCACCACCACCACCACTTATACAGTTACGGTAACGGCACCGAACGGCTGCACGGCAACGGCTACTACTACAATCAATGTGGTTCCCCCTCCAAATCTTTCCGCCACAGCTTCGCCCCCGGCGTTCTGTCTGGGAGGAAATTCACAACTCAACGCATCAGGAGGCGTAGGTTACAGCTGGACACCCACCAGCTCATTGAGTAATTCCACCATTGCCAACCCGGTAGCCACACCTACTACCACTACATCCTATACCGTTACCATCACTGACGCCAACGGATGTTCGGGAACCGTGGTTGTAACAGTTACTGTGAACCAGGCGCTGGCCACCGCCACCGCCACGCCGGCGGCCATCTGTTCCGGAAGCTCTACAACGCTGAATGTTGCGGGTAACGGAACTTCCTTCGCCTGGACTCCGTCTTCCTCGTTAAGTTCCTCCACGGTTGTTTCTCCCTCTGCTAATCCCACCACAACCACAACCTATACCGTGCTGGTCACAGACGCCAACGGATGTACCGCCACATCCACCATTATGGTAACTGTGAACGCCCTCCCCAATGCCACTGCTTCTGCAACGAACAACAGTATTTGCCTTGGATCTAACACCACTCTTACCGGGGGCGGAGGAACATCCTATGCCTGGACACCGTCGGGTTCGCTAAGCGCCTCCACCGGGGCAAATCCCACCGCCACACCCACCGCCACCACTACGTACACAGTAACCGTCACCAACACGAACGGATGCACGGCCACTGCAACCGTGACCATCAATGTTAATCCCGCCTACACGCTCGCAGCCGGCGCTTCTACGGATCAAACCTGCGGTAATACGGATGGAACGGCCACCGCCGGAACTCCGAACGGAGGAAGTGCCCCGTTCACCTATTTGTGGAACAACGGACAAACCGGGGCAACAGCAACCGGACTAACTAACGGAACCTATACGGTAGTGATCACGGATGCAAACGGATGTACGGCATCGCAAACGGTAACCGTAAATCAAATCATTGGTGCCAATGCGAACGCCAGCGCAGTTCCTCCTTCCGGAATAAGCCCGCTGCCTGTAAATTTCAACAATACATCATCCGGTGCCACCAACTACATCTGGAACTTTGGCGATGGCAGCCCGCTCTCTAATGCCCAAAACCCTTCTCACACCTATAATAGTCCGGGCACTTATACTGTAATGCTCATCGTTTACAACAACAACCCTGCCTGTGCAGATACAATTTACCTGACAGTGGAAGTGGTACAGGAAATAAGTGTGATCATACCCAATGTGTTTACTCCCAATAACGATAACAGCAACGATATTCTGACTGCCACTATTCAGGGACTAAAATCAGCTACCGTAGAAATTTATAATCGCTGGGGAAATCTGATTGATACCTGGGATCCGATAACCGCGGGCTGGGACGGAAAGGCACCGAACGGACAATTGCTCTCCGACGGATGTTATTACTATGTGCTGAACGGAACAGGTATGGATGATCTGCCCTTTACAAAAACCGGCTGGTTTATGATTATGAAATAAAGAAATACTCCGGAGAAATGCCGGAGTCTTTTCTTATTGCGCCTTTACCACGCGGAGGTGTTCTCTTTTCCCAGAATGATACCGCAACTCCAGAATGTATGTTCCGGGCGACCATTCCGGATCCAGATAAAGCGTAGCGCTGAACGGCGCTTCCAGTAACACTCTTCCATCTGCACTCAGGATCATTACATGCTCCGGTTTCTCCTTTCCTGGAGGAATGCGAATGGTGAGTGAATTAGAACAGGGCACAGGGTAGATGCGCTTGCTCTCTTCGTCTGTTTCAGCCACGCTGCTATATCCCAGAATATAAACCGGATAAGGGAGAGTGGATCCGTTGAGCCAGTTGGCATTCATCGCCTGGGGCCAGATCACTACAATATTTCCTCCGATGCGGTAATCATTGGGGGTGTACACTTCATTCAACACCAGAGGAAGGCTGTCGTTGGGGGGAATGACCACCGAAAAAGTATCAATCTGAACTGTATCCGCCCCGTTTCCGGAATCCACCGATGTATACAACCAAATTGTTCCCTGATAGGTAGAAGAAGAAGAAAAATTCTTTACCCATACAAAATAGGTTGCCTGGTCGTTATAGTATGCGGTAGTTGGAATATTGGTGATCTGATTACTATCAGCAAAGCCGAGTGTAAACTGGGAATAAACAGGAGCCATTCCCAGAAGCACAAGAAAGGAGATCAGTGAATAAAGTCTTTTCATTATAAATGTGAATTACTGTTCAGACGTAAAATTACCGGAAGGGCAGCGCGCATTCAATTAATAGTTGTATCTTTCTTACGCGTTCAAAAGCAAGACCATGGATATACTCCAAAGTATCATAGGATCGCTAACTAAAGAAGAATCAAGAAGTTACAAAATTTTTATCCATCGTACGGGGGATTCAGGAGAGCGAATGGACGGGAAACTATTCGACCTGATCAAACAGCAATTCCCGGAGTACGATGAGGAAGTGATCATGAAAAAGCTCTACAAGGGCGAAGAAAAGAACTCTTTATACCGGTTAAAGAACAGGGTACTGGAAGACCTGATGAAAACCCTTTCGCTTTTATATTTCAACGAAGAAGATACACGGTCGGTGCTGAATCAGATCTCACTGGCCATACATTTCAGGAAGCGGTCTATGTGGAAAGTGGCTTCCTATTTTTTATCACGTGCCGAAAAGAAGGCGGTACAGCTGAGTAATTTTCAGTTGCTTGATTTGATTTATTCAGAGTTTATTCTTCTTTCGCACGAGACCATGCTTGTGAATCCGGAGGAATACATCCGGAAGCGAAAAGACAATCAGGGACAAGTGGAGCAGGTACGCCAGATTGATGATATTCTGGCCGCGGTGATCTACCGTTTACAGACCTCCCAAAATCTGGGCGGCACCGATACACGGATCCTGGAGCTTTTGCAAAAAACGGTGAATGATTTTGCCAGGGACAAAAACACCCGGCACAATCCGGTACTGCGACAAAAGATTTACGAAGCCGTGAGTAAGATTCTGCTGCAGAAAAACGATTTCCGTTCATTGGAAAAATACCTCCAGCGCACCTACATAGAATTTGTAGATGACCGGTTTTTTCAGAAAAGCAACCACGACACCAAGCTGCAGATGCTGACCTATATCGCGAACTGCCGCTTTAAGCTCGGACTTTACAAAGAGTCTCTGGAAACGGCGGAAGTGCTGCACGCGGCAATGAAAGAATACGATTCCGCATTGTACGAGAAATACCTGGCGTTTTATTACAATGTGCTGGTGATCAATTATTCCCAGATACAGGTGCAGAAAGCCATTGCGGTACTCCACGAGGCGGGAGATCACCCGGTAATTAAGAAGCTGCCTATCTATGACGTCTTTATTCACCTGAACCTCGCCGTCACCCATTTCGATATACGGGAATTCAAGCCCTCGCTGCGCTATCTGCTAAAACTCACCATGGGCGAGTCGTTCAGGTCGCTCGACGCAGGCTTCAGGTACAAGGTGAGTATAGTGGAATTGATGATCCGGCTGGAAACAGGAGACACCGAATACGTTCTGCATAAAATAGGACAAATAAAAAAGGAGTTTCCAAAACAGTGGCGCGATCCGGCATTGCAAAGAGAGAAAGAAGTACTGGAGATCATTGCCGGGCTGGCGGAGACTCAAAGCCTGCGGTTTGACCAGGCCTTACGCAAAAACATCCGGTTCTTCTTAAAAAGAAATCCGGACGCCTCATCCGATATTATCCGTTACGATCACTGGTTGAGCCGTAAGATGGATCCTGCAAATTGATTAACTTTGTACCAGAAAAAAAGACCCTATGCTTGCAAAAAAAATTGAATCTGCGATAAACAAACAGATTCTTCTCGAAGGAGAGTCGTCGCACCTTTACATGTCAATGGCCTCCTGGGCCGAAACCCAGGGCATGAGCGGAGTGGCCGCCTTTCTGTATCACCATTCCGATGAGGAACGGATGCACATGCTCAAACTGATCAAGTACGTTAACGAAAGAGGCGGTTGTGCTGCTATTCCTGCACTGCGGGCTCCCTCGGGAAAGTTCAAGTCGGTAGCCAAAGTATTCGAAGATATTTTGCAGCACGAAATCCATGTCTCTTCCGAGATCAATAACCTGGTAGAGGAATGCCTGAAAGCAAGGGATTACACTACTCACAACTTTCTGCAATGGTATGTTTCCGAGCAGATAGAGGAAGAAGCGCTGGCCCGAAATGTGCTGGATAAGCTCAAGCTGATTGGCGGAGAGAAAGGCGGTCTGTATCTGTTCGACCGCGACATGGAGGCGCTCACCGGTACACTTGGGAAAGGCGAGGCAGGAGCCTGAACCAGCCACTGAACGGTATTGAGAAAGAAAACGAGGCATAGGGCGTTCATTTCGCTGGGGGTGCTCATTGTACTTCCTTCATTTTTAATCCTGCTGATCGGCAATCCGGTTCCCGGAAGTGCCAAACGGATACCTTTCGCCGGTGCCGATAGTCTGCGGCTAAAAAAAGATGTTGTTCATTTAAGCAGCCTGCCTTCACCCCGTTCATTCGGCCATGAAACAGGGCTGGATTCTGCCGCCGCTTATATTGAGCAGGAATTACGGGTTGCCGGTTACACTCCGCGAGCCCAGGTTTACGACGTGAGTGGTAAAAAATATAAAAACATCATCGCGTATTACGGAGATCCCTCTCACTCCCGCAAAGTAGTTGGCGCGCATTATGACGTTTGTGAAGATCAGCCCGGAGCAGATGATAACGCCAGTGGTAGCGCAGGATTACTTGAACTGGCCCGCATGCTAAGGAAAGAGGGACCGGTTCTCTCCTATTGTGTTGAACTTGTCTTTTACACTCTGGAAGAACCGCCGCATTTCCGTACTGAAAAAATGGGAAGTTACATACATGCAAAATCGCTGAGCGATTCGAATATCCGTGTCAAGGGCATGATCTGCCTGGAAATGATAGGGTACTTCAGTAAACAGAAGGGGTCGCAGGATTATCCGGCGGGAATACTAAAGCTCTTCTATCCCACCACCGGTAATTACATCGCCATTGTGGGAAAGCCGGGGCAGGGCCGCTTTTTACGAAAGATTAAAAAACAACTCCGTGGCGGCTGTGATCTTACGGTGAAAAGCATTTCCGCACCGTCGTTCATACCGGGCATTGATTTCTCCGATCATCTGAATTACTGGCGATTCGGTTACAACGCAGTAATGATTACCGATACGGCATTCTACCGTAACAAAAATTACCATGAGAAAACCGACACCTGGCAAACATTAAACTACGGTAAAATGTCGGAGGTTGTTAACGGAATATACCAGGCCGTGGTAGCGGCTTAATCCGTCTCCTTCATGTTATGATACACCACCTGCACGTCATCGTCTTCTTCAATCATTTCAATCAGGTGCATAACTTCCCTCGATTGTGAATCAGTCAGTTCCGTTGTGTTGGTCGGGAAACGCTGTTTGTCGGAGCTGATCACTTCCAGTTTTTTATCCTCCAGCGCTTTTTGCATGGCTCCGAAATCCGTGAATCCGCTGTAGATATAGATTCCATCTTCCGCCTCCGCAATTTCCTGCAATCCGCCATCAATCAATTCCAGTTCCAGTTCTTCCAGATTTACATTGGCCGGCCTGGCAATCTTGAAAACGCCCATGCGTTCAAATAGAAAATCCAGCGAGCCCGTTTTCCCCAGCGAGCCTCCTCCCCTGTTGAAATGCATGCGGATGTTGGCGACTGTGCGGGTGGGATTGTCGGTGGCAGTTTCAATAACTATCGCAATACCATGAGGACCGTATCCTTCATAGGTTACTTCTTCAAAGTTAGAAGCGTCTTTGCTCTTCGCTCGTGCAATGGCTGAATCGATGTTCGACTTCGGCATGTTCAACGCTTTGGCGTTCTGAATCACCGCCCTGAGCCGCGGGTTGTGTTCCGGATCAGGCGTGCCCTGTTTGCAGGCAATGGCAATTTCCTTCCCGATACGCGTAAAGGCCTTGGCCATTTTCGCGTAGCGCGCGAACATCTTGTGCTTCCTCTTTTCGAAAATGCGTCCCATATGTTTTGTTTTAGTTACCCTTCAACCATGCTTCTGCCGGCACTAAGCCTGCTGAACCTTCCGGGGATTAAAATTCTTCCCAAACCGTAAATTTACGTAATTTCGGTTGATGCGGATACCGCTTTTCATAGTGACAACGACGCTGTTTTTCGCCTGTTCTGCGCCGGAAGTTTCTACTCCCCCTACAGAAGATTCGGTTGTAAAAACAGACCGCCTTCCGATCCCTGAAAAAAAACCCGTTTATTCCCCGGACCTGAAAAGAGCCGTTCTTTTTGCACTTCAAAAGGGATATACGCTGCTCGATACGGACACATTCACCCTCATTCCCGAACAGGAGCATTTCAGCCTTGTACGCCCTGCGGATTATTTCGATTCTCAACAACAACTGTTCCTCCGGCAAAGCAGTTCGGCCCGCGTGCGGCTGAAAAAAAACGCCATGATTATACTTGAAGAACGAACCTTTTTGTCGTACGGCGACCTTGGTGCCGTTCAGGGAGCAATGTCGCGCAAACTGGAAGATCCGCGGCAGGAACGGTTTCTCCGGCGTCCGTTTACTTTCTGGCAGTATAAAACCGCCCTGTGTCATATCTTCACAGAAAGTGAAAATAACAGATCTGATATGGATGAACTCTATACCGAATGGATAAGACTTCAAACGCCGGCAGAATGAAAAAGCAATCTGCCAGGGAGAAGCACCAACCTTCCGGTGCTTCATCCGCCCGGATGTCGCTCCTGAAATGGTTGCTGCCTGTTATGGCCGTTACTTTCCTTTGTTATACTTCATTGCTTTCCGATAAAAAGGAATTCACTAACTGGGACGATCCGGGCTATGTGCTGGAGCAGCCCCTGGTAAAAGAATACAACGCGGATAAGCGGCGCATACTTTGGGATCCGTCCACCGATGTAATGCTGAATTACCACCCCATTACGATGATGACCCTCGCCTGGAATTACAAACAGGGGTTTGACAAAAAAACCAACACGCTGGATGTAACACCTTTTGCGATTACCAACCTGATGATACACCTGGCAAACACCTTGCTTGTTTTCCTGTTTATCTGGTCGCTCACAGGAGGAAAATGGTGGGCTTCCGGGCTAACGGCGCTTCTTTTCGGAATCCATCCCATGCATGTAGAAAGTGTAGCATGGATTTCTGAAAGAAAAGATGTGTTGTACTGTTTCTTCTTTTTACTCTCCTGTTTGGCATACCTGCGTTTTACAGAAGGCTCAAAATGGCTGTGGCTTGGCATCAGCTTTTTATTGTTCGCACTTTCCTGTCTCAGCAAAGCCATGGCGGTACCGCTCCCATTGGTTCTTATCCTCATTGATGTTTTCCGGCAACGTCAGTTTAATTTCCGTGTGATCGCCGAGAAAATTCCTTTTCTCCTGCTGGCGCTTTGGTTTGGCTACAATGCGGTGCAGATTCAGGACCGGGGGGCGCTTGCCGAATTTGAAGTGTTCACCCTCGGTCAGCGCATCATGTTCGCCTCCTACGGGTTTATCATGTATGTGGTCAAACTTTTTGCGCCTTTCGGGCTGAGTGCATTTTATCCGTATCCGGCTCTTGATGAACACGGAACCATTCCCGCCCTGT
This sequence comes from Bacteroidia bacterium, assembly GCA_020852255.1. Taxonomy (NCBI): domain Bacteria; kingdom Pseudomonadati; phylum Bacteroidota; class Bacteroidia; species Bacteroidia bacterium. The sequence goes on from JADZBD010000025.1 coordinate 72,866, forward strand.
ACTATCTCGCGCCGTTGCTCGCAAGCGCTCTTCTCACGATTCCCCTCATCTACCTGCGAAAGAAAAACCCCGAATGGTTTCGCGTTGTTCTGCTTGGCTCTGGCTTTTATTCCCTGATGGTAGCCCTCGTCCTGCAGTTCATCAGTGTGGGGCAGGCCATAATGGCCGACCGCTATACTTATGTGCCGTACATAGGGCTTTTCTTTATTGCCGGCATGGGTTTTGAAAAGATTCTTGTTTCCCGGCGTCGTAATCTTGCGCTGGGTGCTGTTGCCGGATTTGCGCTGCTTTGCGGATGGCTAACGCACAGCAGAGTCCAGATATGGCACAACAGTGGGGTGTTATGGACAGATGTTATTGACCAATATCCTTTCCTGATTGAACAAGACGGGAATGTGGTGAAAGTAAAAAAGCGAGGATTTGAAACTGCCTATAAAAACCGCGGAAACTGGTATGCCGACCGTCAATTATACGACAGCGCTTTTGCCGATTACGATGTGCTGGCCCGTGCGGCAACCAAAGATGCCGGGGTGTGGAGTAATCTCGGTAATGTATATGCGCTAAAGGGAGATATTTCCAAGGCGCTGGATGCTTATTCAAAAGCCATTCAGTATAATCCCGGTAATCTTCAGACCTACCTCAACCGCGGCCTTACGTATTCCAACCTGGGAAGAAACGCGGAGGCTCTTGCCGACATGGAAAGCGCACTCAAGCTGTCTCCCGGTTCTGAACAGGCCTTCACACTGAAAGCGCGCAGTTTGTTGAATCTTGGTAAATATCCCGAAACCATCCGGCTTTGCGAACAACTGCTGTTGACGTTCCCTCAAAATGCGGAACTCTACTTCTTTAAAGGTACTGCCCTGCTGAATGTATCAAAGCCTGCTGAAGGAATTACAGAAATCAACAAAGCCATTCAGTTAAATCCGGATAACGGAAGTTACCATTACAATCTGGCTTTTGGATATGTGGCAACCGGAAACAAAGAAGCCGCAAGAAATGCCGTTGCCCGTGCTGAAAAACTCGGTATTAAACCCGATCCGGGATTTTTAGAAAAACTGAAATAGTAGGTAGTTGGCGGTGAGTGATAATTGTTGGCCGGCAATGGCTAACTAATTCTTCTTCTTATAATTCTCTTCGAAGAAGGTGATGTATTCCAGTTTCTTCCGGCTCTTGAAAAGCCGCGCCCAATTGTCTGCCGAGATGACTGTTATTTTATAATCTTTTGGCTGAAGATCCTTGAATACTTTGAGGTCCCCGACGAGCATGGAATAATAATCCATTGCTTTTGACGCACTCTGAAAGCTCTTTACCAGTATGATCTGCGTTTCAAGATCCAGCAGGTTCGGGCTAACCCCCAGCGAGGCAAGTGAAAAGTATTCCGTATTGAAATTGGAAAGCTTTCCAGCCAGATCAGGTGCCTTTACCTTTTTATTCATGATAAAGATGGCGCAAAAATGCTCTGCTGATGCATGGTAAATAAAATCCGGCTCAGCAGGCCGTGCGGTGTCTTTAGGTGCCACATTGGTTATACCCACACGTTCAATCGCGTCGAGCAGGTTCTGCGCTTTCTGCCGCACGGGATCCTTTGGATATTTTGCAATCACCCTCTGAAGTGCGTTTTTATAATCCTGTACACTTCCGGTTCTTCCCACCGAATAGGCATTCAACAATGCGAACTTCGGCATAAATTCGCTTTTGGGATACAGCGAATCGGCCAGGTAGGCGTTACGGATTACTTCCGCGTGCCGTCCGTTCACATAGTGATCATAGGTATCATTATAAAATTTCTCTACCTCCGACTTCTTCCCGGCATTTTCACTGGCATAATTAGGATTGGAAACCAGTTTACAGATTTCTGACTCCGCATATTTGGTACATATTTGTGACTTATACTTCTGCTGGGCACCGGTATTCTTCACGGTAAGTGCAATGCGGTAGAGCGAGTACCAGGAGGAAAGCTCATACTTGTTTCCGGGATAACGCTTGTTCAGTTCCTCGAAGGTGGAATTTGCTTTGGGAAGATCCTGAAGCTGTTCCTTGTAAATACCGCCCAGTGCATAATAGGCCTCTATAATTCTTTCGTTGGATTTCAGCTTCTGCTCTTCGCTAAAGGGAATATTTTTCAGGTAGAAATTCCTGGTTTTGTTATCGGCCAACTTCACGTCCTTTTTCACAGTATCCTGCTTGTTATTCAGCTCCGGATTCTCTACCAGAGAAGGGTCCGTCTCCTTTATGCTTCTTCTCCAGTCGTCTTCTCTTTCTCTGTTTCCCCACTTTTTCAAAAAGTCGGAAACTCCAAAGCTGAGTTGGGCGGGATTATAAAAATACCATGCGCCGGTTGTGGTGTTACCTGTCTGGTTCTGACTATTCGGATTCCACGGGGTATTGGATATATTATTCTGATTGTTGATTTTTTCCTCTTCCTTCTTCTTCTCTTCTTCTATAAGATCCGCAATGATTTTTTCTATCATTTTGGTCAGTTTTGCGGTGTCCATAGCGGAAAGCCGCAGCAGGCTGTCCTCGGTGGAAATAATCCGGATATTCTTAATAAGTGCGGTGAGCGATGTCTTTTTATTGTTGACCAGCGGATACTGGCGGTGATCCTTTGGCAGAAAACTTGCGCAGCTGTCGTAATAAACCTGTGCGGGCACGTAATCCTGATGTGAGAAATAAATGTCGGCCAGCTTCAGGTACGACAGCCCTCTCTGCTTCGTGTTAACCATGCTGGCAGCGGCCGAAAGTTTCAGTTGCTCCATGCCCAGTGTGGTGTCACCGTCTTTCATGTTCAGCTCGGCCAGGGCATAATAAATCTGATCACGGTACTCTCTGTTTTTTTCGTCTTTCAGCATTTTAGTCAGGAGCTTCTTTACTTCCTTGCTGTCAGCGCCCGATGCTGTCATGGCCCTTTTGATACGCGCATTGAACAGCAATTCATAAGGAGGACTCATCCTGGTACATTGCTCGTAGTAGTGCGAAGCTTTTTTGGGATTTCCGGTTTGCTCATACAACTGCCCGAGAATATAGGTGAACCGGGCCCGCTGTTTTTTCTTTTTCTCGGCCGGAATGGCCCGGATCAGGTATTCGATGGCCTTGGGATAATTCTCCATTTTCACATAATACTCCGCCCGAAGAATATCGAACATTCCCTGGAACTTTTTAGGAAATCCTTTATCACTTTCCAGCAGGTCAATAATGCTTTGTGTGTTAATGACACTATTCTGCGCATTGTAGGTTTTGATGAGCCAGAGCAGGGCCTCGTAGCGCGAAGGGTTGTTCTTATATTGTCGTACCATGAACTCAAACACCTCTACGGCTGCGTAATAATCCCGCTTGTAAAAATGCCCCTGACCCAGTACAAGATAATTTTCATCGATCCAGCGGCAGTATTCCGTTCCCTTAATCAGCATGGAATGTTTGGCAATTACCAGAGATGTTTTGGTAATGGCCTTATCCCAGGAAGGAATGTTTGATTTGGCGGCCTTGTCGTCTGCATAACGGTAAAAAGGCAGGATCTTGTCATGATCATCAATGTGGGAACGGTCCAGTTTGTCTACTCCTTCCTTGATCGCCTCCCGGGCCCAGAAATAACCGTTATAATGAGCGGTCAGGTTATGGTACTGGCGGTTCACCCAACGGTTCTTTTTGGTGGAACAGGAGTTCACCAAAAAGAGAATAAAAAGGGCCGTAAATACGACCCGGGTGTATTTTATTGTCAGCCCCATAAAATCAGGCACTTACTATAACCCAAAGATGGGGAAAATATTTTATTTAGACGATATTTGCGGTTCTCTTTCCATGGAAAAGAAAAAGACCAAGAAGAAACTCCGTGAGTGGGCCAGAAGCCGCTACCGGCTGGTTGTTATGAATGACAGCACGTTCGAGGAGAAGTTCTCCCTGAGGCTCACCCCGTTGGGCTTAATTATCCTCATTGGAGCCATCAGTATACTTATGACCACTCTGGTGATCAGTCTTGTTGCCTTCACCCCGCTGAGAGCATATATCCCCGGCTATGCAGAAGATGTTACCCTGAATGAAAAACTGATCCTGTTGCAGGAAAAGACCGATTCATTGTCTCTGGCGTCCAGGGAAAAGGACATTTACCTGAATAATATTCGTTTGGTTTTGAGGGGCGAAATTCCGGCCGATACGATGATGAATCCAAAGGACACCATGATCAAATACACCGACCTTCGGGTAGTTCCGTCTGCAGAAGATTCTGCCCTGCGGAAACAGATCGAGCAGGAAGACAAGTACTCGGTGACTGTCGGCGACGACCGTTCGAAGAACAGCATCGCCGGATTTTTCTTTTTCACCCCGGTGAAAGGCACGGTTACCGCTTCATTCAGTACGCCTGAATCGCATTTCGGAGTAGACGTTGCGGCTCCGGAGAACGAGGCAATAAAAGCCACCCTGGATGGCACGGTCATTTTTGCGGGATGGAGTAATGAAACCGGACATGTAATCCATATTCAACACAGCAATAATCTGGTTTCAATCTATAAGCACAATTCCAAGCTTTTAAAAAAGGCAGGACAATATGTAAAAGCAGGAGAAGTAATTGCCATCATCGGCAACAGCGGGGAGTACACCAGCGGCACTCATCTGCATTTTGAGCTTTGGTATAATGGCAATGCCCTGGATCCACAGGATCATATGTTGTTCAAATGAGTGATTCTCCCAAACGCATAGCCATTCTCGGCTCCACCGGTTCCATCGGAACCCAGGCGCTTGAGGTGATCCGCGAACATCCGGAACACTTTTCGGCTGAAATACTGGCTGCCGGCAACAACGCCGACCTGTTAATCAAACAAGCGCTGGAATTTCAACCCAACATTGTTGTGATTGCCGGAGATGCAGCCTATAAAAAAGTGAAGGCTGCCCTCTCCTCTCACCCCATTAAAGTATACTCCGGAGAAAAGAGCATTGAAGAGGTAGTGGCTTTTGATTCGGTAGACATGGTACTGGCAGCCATCGTTGGATATGCCGGATTGTCCTCTACGCTCGCTGCTATAAAAGCCGGAAAGTCTGTTGCCCTCGCCAATAAAGAAACGCTGGTGGTGGCCGGCGGAATCATTACGGCTGAAGCAAAAGTTTCCGGCGCCGGAATCATTCCCGTTGATTCTGAGCACAGCGCCATTTTTCAATGCCTGGCCGGAGAATGGAAAAATCCACTGGAGAAAATTATTCTTACCGCTTCCGGAGGTCCTTTCCGCGGAAAGAAAAAATCAGACCTTGAGAAAGTAACCGTGGCCGATGCCCTGAAGCATCCAAACTGGAATATGGGCAGCAAAATCACTATTGATTCTGCCTCCCTCATGAATAAAGGACTGGAAGTGATCGAGGCAAAATGGCTTTTCGGATTACGGCCGGAACAAATCGAGGTGCTGGTGCATCCGCAATCCATCATCCACAGCATGGTGCAGTTTCACGATGGAAGCATGAAGGCGCAAATGGGACTCCCGGACATGAAACTTCCCATACTGTACGCCTTCTCCTTTCCGCTACGCCTGCCATCGGCAACCCCGCGGTTAAATCTTAATCAGTTCCCCTCCCTCTCATTTGAGAATCCCGACAGCCTGACTTTCCCCTGCCTTGACCTCGCTTATGAAGCCATGCGCAAAGGCGGCAATGCCCCCTGTGTGCTCAATGCAGCAAATGAAATGGCCGTGCAGGCTTTCCTGTCGGAAAGAATTGGCTTTAACCGGATCCCGGAAATCATTTCGGAAACGTTGTACGCTGTTTCCTATGTTCCGGAGCCTTCCTATGAAGATCTTATCCTGTCTGACAAGGAGGCCCGTAAACAAGCTTCCGCACACATTTAGTCTTTTTTGTATCTTGGGGTTCCATGCGGCTGATCCCCCTGTTCCTTTTTCTCGCCCTTAATTCTCATGCTTTAAATGTCATTGATTCCATCACAGGTGTGCGGATAGACAGCCTGAACCTCGCGCTTCAAAACGCCGGGTCGGACCGTGAACGGATGGATCTTCATAAAATGTTGCAGTACACCTGGTACAATTACAGCTACGACAGCGGTATGGTACACTGCAAGAAAGGACTGGATCTTGCGGTGAAGCTCGGAAGCATAAAAACACAGGCATTTTTCCTGAGACGAATTGGTGTGTTTTATAACCAGAAATACGACTACTCTTCAGCCCTGGAATACTATTTTAAAGCCCTGGACGCCTCAGAAAAAGCGGGAGTAAAAGAAGACCTCGGCTGGTGCCATAATAACATCGCCAACGTATATTCCAGTAAATATGAGATTTCGCACGTGGAAAGCGATCTGGACAAATCATTGGAACACATGACCGCCGCGGTAAATATCCTCAAAGAAATGGAGTCGCGCGGGCCTTACGGAGCTGCGCTATCTAATCTGGGTAATAAACTGATGCAAAAAAAGGAATACGACCTGGCCATTCAGAAATTTAAAATAGCAGTAGAAATTTTTGAAACGATCAATGATGGCAACGGGAAGATGATGAATTATGAAAATCTCGGGAACGCGTATCTCTCAAAAGGAGAAATTAAAAACGACTTTATTCTTTACTCCGAGGCCATGACCTGGTACGAAAAGGTGATCCGTGCCTCCGGCCCTAATGCTTCCGACGGCCGGTACGCGCGGGTTCTTGCACAGGTGTCGAGAATCTATATCCTGATGGGTTTTCATGAAAAGGCAAAGCAATATCTTGACAAGTCGCTTGAAATTTCCATGTCGCTGGACGACAAACATCTCCTGCGCGACGTCTACAGCAATTTTGTTCACTATTACGAACACAAAGGCGACTTTAAACAGGCCTTCTTGTTTCAGAACAAATTATTGTCCATTAAGGATTCGCTGATTTCAAGCGAAAGCATGCGCAGCATGAACCAGGCACAAGCTTTCTTTGATTCCGAAAAACTGAAGAAGCAGAATGAGATCCTCGAGAAGGATAAAAACATTTCCAACCTGGAGCTCAAGAGAAAAAACCTGATCCTGTTCTCTACCATAGGAGGAATGATCCTCCTGGGGTTGATCGCCCTGCTTTTCATTAACCGGAGTCTCATTCGGAAAAGGGCCAACAAGCAGCTCAGCGAAGCCTTTAACACCATCACCATTCAAAATAAAAACATCACGGATTCAATCACATATGCCAAGCGCATACAGGATGCTTTTGTTACGAATGAAGAAAAATTACGGAGCATCGTTGCGGATTCCGCCGTACTCTATTTACCCTTGCACATTGTGAGTGGCGATTTTTGCTGGTCGGCCGAGGTAGACGGAAAAAAAGTGGTGGTGGTTGCGGATTGTACCGGACATGGTGTGCCCGGGGCATTCATGAGCATGATCGGTAACACCGTATTAAAAGATACCGTGATCGGGAAAAAAATTCTCTCTCCGGCTCTGATTCTGCAATCGCTTCATGAAAGCGTGGTTTCTGCGTTGAATCAGAAAGGAGATGATCTTTCCTCCCAAGCCGATGGTATGGATGTGTCGGTATGCGTTGTTGATCCTAACAAGCAGGCGCTTCTGTTTGCCGGTGCAAACAATGGTCTGGTCTATGTTAACGGCGAAGGCGTTGAAAAGATAGACGGAGACGTATACTCGGTGGGAGGGATCTTTTCTTCCCGTACGGTAAGCTATACGGAGCACTCTATTCCTTCAGGAGGGAAAACATTTTACCTTTTTACGGATGGCCTTGTAGATCAATTCGGAGGAAGGGAAGACAAAAAATTCTCATATGCCCGTCTGACACGAATCATCGGCGAACAACGCGGCAGCTCCCCTGAATTTCAGCGCGACCGCATTAGGGAGGAATTTGAACAATGGATGGGTCAGGGAAGGCAAACGGACGATGTGTTATTGGTGGTTCTGAGGCCATAGTTTTTCCGCTTTGAATCCTTATCTTTGCCCTCCTTCATGAGCCAGGCTTTACAACTTATTCTCATCCTTTCCCTGCTGATCGTGCTTCACGAGCTTGGACACTTTATTCCTGCCCGGCTCTTTAAAACCAGAATTGAAAAATTTTACCTCTTTTTTGATCCCTGGTTTTCCCTGTTTAAAATAAAACGCGGCGATACGGAATACGGGATCGGATGGCTGCCTCTGGGAGGATATGTCAAGATCTCCGGTATGATTGATGAGAGCATGGACAAAGAGCAGATGAAAAAACCTCCCGAGCCCTGGGAATTCCGCTCCAAACCGGCCTGGCAACGACTCATCATAATGGTGGGTGGTGTAGTCGTGAACCTCATTCTGGGTGTTGTGATCTATTCCATGGTGCTGTTCACCTGGGGAAAGGAAGTGCTTCCGCTTGAAAACGTGAAGTACGGTATTGCCGTGGACTCCTTAGCCATGGAAATCGGCCTGAAAGACGGCGACAGGATTTTATCCGTTGACGGAGTAAAACCGGAAGGTCTTCACCGGGTTCCGGTGGCCATTATTCTCGATAAAGCGTCCAGTATTGAAATTGAAAGAGACGGACAAAAACTCAGCCTTCCCATCACGGAAGAACACCTGAGCAAAATGATCCGCAACAACAAAGTTTCTCCTTTTATCGAACCCCGCTTCCCTTCAGAAATTGATTCCCTTCTGCCTGGGCGTAACGCTGAAAAAGCCGGATTGAAGGTGGGCGACCGCGTGATAGCACTCAATGATACCGCCACTCCGTTTCAGCAGGATGTTTCCCGGTTTATCCGTTCTCACCTTGGCAAAAAGGTACTGTTTGCAGTTGTCAGGGGCGCAGACACGCTGCGGCTTCCTGTTCAGGTAAGCGCATCGGCCGACAGCCTTACGGGATTTCGTCCCAACATTGACAAGTACCTGCATTTTGTAAAAACAGAATTCGGCTTTTTTGAGTCTTTTGGAGCGGGCGTTTCGGAGGGCATGGATAAAATCCGTCTGCAGATTAAGCAGATTGGAGTATTGTTCACTGTTGATAAAGCCTACCAGAGTCTGGGCGGATTTTATTCCTTCGGGAAAGCGCTTGATCCCGGCTGGGACTGGAAGGTGTTTTGGTCCTTCGCCGCCTTCCTCAGCATTGTGCTTGCGTTCATGAATATTCTTCCCATACCGGCACTGGACGGAGGGCATGTTATGTTCCTGCTTTATGAGCTCATCACCCGGAGAAAGCCTAACGAAAAAGTAATGGAATATTCCCAATACGCCGGAATGATTCTTCTGCTGCTGCTGATGGTATACGCCAACTCTGATTTCCTAAGACATTAATTCCATGATTGCTTCTACATCCATAATCAGTCCCGTTTTACAACAACTCGGATTGAAAGAAAATAACTACGGAGCTTCCACAGGGCTCAACCACTTTCAAACCAGGGGCGCCAAGATCGAAAGTTACTCTCCTGTTGACGGATCTTTAATCGGAACTGCCAATGCGGCCACGCCGGAAGACTATGAAAAGGTGATGCAAAAGGCGCAGGAGGCTTTCCTGGTATGGAGACACCTGCCTGCACCAAAACGCGGAGAGATCGTTCGCCAGATGGGAGAACAATTCCGTAAATACAAGAATGAATTGGGCGCACTGGTTTCCTACGAAATGGGGAAAAGCCTGCAGGAAGGAAAAGGGGAAGTGCAGGAAATGATAGATATCTGCGATTTTGCCGTGGGTTTGTCAAGACAACTCTATGGTTTAACCATGCACTCCGAACGTCCCAATCACCGCATGTACGAACAGTGGCATCCGCTGGGTGTGGTGGGAATTATTTCCGCGTTTAATTTTCCGGTTGCCGTATGGAGCTGGAACGCGGCCATTGCCTGGGTCTGCGGCGATGTATGCATCTGGAAACCCTCCTCCAAAACTCCTTTGTGCGCCATTGCCTGCCAAAATATCATCGCGGATGTGTTGAAGAACAATAATGTTCCTGAGGGCGTAAGCTGCCTCGTGTTGGGCAATGCCATGGGAGATCTCATGAACAATGACAAACGCGTTCCGCTGGTTTCCTTTACCGGATCAACCCGCATTGGTCGTCGTGTTTCGTCGCTCGTTGCGGAACGTTTTGGAAAAACCATTCTTGAGCTGGGAGGAAATAATGCCATCATTATCACGGAAACCGCTGACCTTAAAATGGTGGTTCCCGGTGCAGTGTTCGGCGCAGTAGGAACGGCCGGTCAACGATGCACTTCCACGCGAAGACTGATCATTCATGAAAGCATCTACGATAAGGTAATTGACGTGTTGAAGAAAGCATACGCTCAGATTCGCATCGGAGATCCGCTCAACGAAGAGAATCACATGGGCCCGCTCATTGACAAAAACGCCGTCAAGGATTACCTGAACGCCATTGAACATGCAATGAAAGAAGGAGGAAAAATAATCGTGGAAGGAGGCGTTGAAAAAAGTATGGAAACAGGAACGTATGTAAAACCATGCATCATTGAAGCGAAGAACACGTTTAAGATTGTTCAGGAAGAAACCTTCGCTCCTATTTTGTATGTTATGAAATACCAAACGCTGGATGAGGCGGTAGCTATGCAAAATGGCGTCCCTCAGGGATTGTCGTCCTCTATTTTCACCAACAACATGCGCGACATGGAAAGATTTCTTGGTCATGGTGGCAGTGATTGTGGTATTGCCAATGTGAACATCGGAACGTCCGGCGCGGAAATCGGCGGTGCGTTTGGCGGAGAAAAAGAAACGGGCGGCGGCCGCGAATCCGGCAGCGATGCCTGGAAAGCATATATGCGCCGGCAGACCAACACCATCAACTACGGAGCTCAGCTGCCCCTCGCTCAGGGCATACGGTTCGAAATATAACCACCCACCAACGCATGACCTACACCAACCTCCTCACCACTACCGAAAACGGGATCTTCACGCTTGTGATCAATCGTCCCGACAAACTTAACGCTCTGAACAGGCAAACCGTGCAGGAGATCGGTGCGGCAATCAACAGGGCAATGGCCGACAAAAATGTTTATGGCATCATCCTCACCGGTTCCGGAACCAAAGCATTTGTGGCCGGAGCGGACATCTCCGAATTTGTGGGGCTGAGTCCGGAACAAGGCATGGCGATGGCACAAGCCGGTCAGGATGTATTCAAAAGCATTGAGAATTGTCCAAAACCGGTTATCGCGGCGGTGAACGGGTTTGCGCTCGGAGGAGGCTGTGAGCTGGCCATGGCTTGCCACGTTCGTATTGCAGCCGAAAATGCTGTCTTCGGCCAGCCGGAAGTGAAATTGGGATTGATACCGGGCTACGGCGGCACCCAGCGGCTCACGCAACTTGTCGGTAAAGGAAAATCAATGGAATACACCCTCTCCGCAGAAAATATCAAAGCCCCGGAAGCATTAGCCATGGGACTGGTGAATTATGTTGTTCCACAGGATCAGCTCCTCGCCAGGGCTATGGAGCTCATGCTCTCATTCAGGCGCTGGTCGCCCCATGCCCAGGCCGGTGTGATTGCCTCGGTAAATGCCTGTTTAACGAACGGCACAAACGGATTTAATACCGAAGTCATTGAGTTCGGAAAGTGTTTCGGTACCGACGATTTCAAGGAAGGGGTCAATGCTTTCCTGGAAAAAAGGAAGCCGAAGTTCTCCTGAAAGGGTTCCCTATCTTTGCGGGACTTGAGCGCCCTTCGCAAACTCTTATCCCAAACTGCCGTTTACGGACTCAGCACCATAGTGGGGCGGTTGCTGAACTACCTTCTTGTTCCGCTTTATACCTACCAATTCTCCAATACCGCTGATTATGGAATGGTAGGTGAATTCTACGCCTACGTTTCTTTCCTGAACATCCTGCTCACCTATGGCATGGAAACGGCGCTGTTCAACTTTTCGCGGCAGGCCGATCTTCGCGAAAAAACCTATAGTACTGCGCTTCTGTCTCTTACATTTACTTCCTTTCTGGTGCTGCTTCCGGCCCTTTTCCTTTCCAGAGACATTGCAGCCTGGCTGGGATATCCGGGAAAAGGGGAGTTGGTTTCCGCTGTTGTTGTCATTCTGGTCACCGATGCGCTCTGCGCAATTCCGTTCGCCAAGCTAAGAGAGCAAAACCGCGCCGCACGTTTTGCCTTTCTTAAAACTTTCAATATCCTCATCAACATTGCCATCAATGTGTTTTTTCTCTGGTTCTGTAAAAACCGGCACGCTGCCGGGCTGAGTTGGGGCGAATACTACAACCCCGACATCGGCATCGGCTACGTTTTCATTGCCAATGCCGCGGCGAACCTGGTTACACTGGCATTGTTGCTTCCCTCCTACCTCAACGTACAACTGCGCATTGATTTTGTCTTGTGGAAACGTATGATGGGATATGCCCTGCCTTTGGTTTTGGTAGGACTTGCGGGAATGGTGAACGAAACGCTTGACCGGGTGCTGATCAAGTACCTTGTCAAAACCGGCGATGCCATGGAGCAGGTCGGAATCTATAACGCCTGTTATAAGATTGCGATACTCATGACCATTTTCACACAAGCGTTCCGCTTTGCGGCCGAACCGTTCTTCTTCTCCCACGAAAAAGAAAAAGATTCCCGGAAGACCTATGCAGTGGTTATGACCTGGTTTGTGATCGTTTGTGCGATTCTGTTCCTCGGAACCTTGATGAACCTGTCGTGGATACAATACTTTGTAGGAGTGCCTTACCGCTCGGGGCTGGGTGTAGTTCCCATTCTTCTTTTTGCCAACATTTGCCTTGGCATATATTTCAATCTGTCGATCTGGTACAAACTCACAGGAAAAACAACATTTGGGGCCGTCCTTACCCTTATCGGTGCCGCCATTACGCTGGGTATTAATATTGCCTTTATCCCAACGTTCGGATATATGGCCTCGGCCTGGGCAACCCTTGCATGTTACTCCTCTATGATGGTTCTTTCCTGGCTTATTGGGAATAAACACTATCCTGTTGATTATGACCTCAAAAGAATACTCGGATACCTTGCCGTTTCCTTAGCTTTGTATGGCGTTGCCCGGGTGCTGCCGGATATGGGGACGGTGATTAATTTAGCCGTGAATAATGCCCTGTTGCTGCTATTCATCGGGGGGGTGCTGAAATTTGAAAGAGAGAACATCAAGTCCTTGCTGAACAGAACATGAAGATAAAGATCATTAATCGCTCAAAGCATCCTTTGCCTGCTTATGCCACTGCGGCCGCGGCCGGGATGGATCTTCGCGCCAATCTGGATGCCCCTGTTGCCATAAAGCCGCTGGAGCGTGCGTTGGTTCCCACGGGTCTTTATATGGAACTTCCGGTGGGAGCCGAAGCGCAGATCCGACCCCGGAGCGGATTGGCGGCCAAGCATGGGATTTCTGTTTTGAACTCCCCGGGAACCATTGATGCGGATTATCGCGGAGAAGTGAAAGTGATCCTGGTAAATCTGAGCAACGAGCCATTCGTGATCAATGATGGTGAACGCATCGCACAAATGGTAATTGCCAAACACGAGCAGGCAGAATGGGTGGAAGTTGAAAAATTACAGGACAGCGAGCGAGGGGCCGGCGGTTTCGGCTCCACAGGAAAAATATAACTATGAAAATCATAATACCGATGGCCGGCATGGGAAAGCGTATGCGGCCGCATACCCTGACTACGCCAAAGCCCCTCATTCCTATTGCCGGGAAACCCATGGTGCAGCGCATCGTGGAAGACATTATCTCTGTGTGTGATGAAAAGGTGGATGAAGTCGCTTATGTGGTGGGAAGGTTTGGAAAAGAAGCCGAAAACAACCTGATCATGGTGGCTGAAAAACTCGGAGCCAAAGGAAGCATCTGGTATCAGGATCAGCCTCTGGGAACCGCTCATGCCATTCTTTGCGCCGAGGATTGCCTGACGGGGAAAGTGGTAGTGGCTTTCGCGGATACCCTGTTCCGAGCCGATTTTAAAATGGACTCTTCCAGTGAGGGAACCATCTGGGTGCAAAAAATCGCGGATCCGCGCCCATTTGGAGTGGTGAAACTGGATTCGGCCGGAACCATCACCGACTTTGTGGAAAAACCTCAGGAATTTGTTTCCGACCTTGCCATTATAGGGATCTATTATTTTCGCGACGGAGAGTACCTGAAGAAAGAGCTTCGGTACCTGCTGGACAATAATATCAAGGAAAAAGGCGAGTTTCAGCTGACCAATGCCCTGGAGAATATGAAGAAAAAGGGCACAAAGTTTGTCCCGGGCAAGGTAAGCGAGTGGCTGGACTGCGGGAATAAAGATGCCACGATTTATACAAACTCCAGGATTCTCGAGTTTGTTCAGGACAAGGAACAACTGATTCATCCCAATGCGAATGTGAAGGGCACCATCATACACCCTCCCTGTTTTATCGGAAAAGGAGTCACAATCACCGGAGGCGAGATCGGACCGCACGTTTCGGTAGGAGAAAATACGAACATTGAAAATTCCGTTATTAAGAACAGCATTGTTCAAACAAATTGTAAAATAAAGAACGCCCGGCTCGAAAATTCCATGTTGGGAAATTTTGTAGAATACAATGGCAGCAGTAAAAACGCAAGTCTTGGGGACTACTCTACACACGGCGCTTAAAATCTCTCTGCTGGCTGTGCTGATGCTGGGCGCGCTTCCGGCATGCAAAACTTCGTCTAAAACAGCCGGCGGAAATTCCGGCGGAAAGAAAAAGGAGCTTAGCCTTTATGACAAGCGAAAATTTGAGACCCTTTATTTTGACGGACTGAAGGAAAAAATGCTGGGAAATTATTCCGACGCCCTTGATAAGTTTGTGAAGTCGCTCGGGATAGATCCCTCCGCTTCAGCGCCTCACTATGAGATTGCGCTCGTTTTGCAATCACTCGGACGGAATGAAGAGGCGCTCGGCTACGCTAAAACGGCCGCCGGTCTTGATCCGTCTAATCCCTGGTATCTCATGCTCTATGCGGAGTGCGCGAAGGGGGCCGGTAATTCTGACCTGGCCGCTCAGATCCTTGAAAAAGGAATAAAAACCTTCCCGTCCCGTCAGGATTTCTATTTCCGTCTGGGAGAAATCTATTTGCTTTCCGGCAAATATGAAAAAGCCCTCACGGTATATAACAAACTGGAAGAGCGTACCGGGGTATACGAAGAACTCTCGGTTACCAAACAGAAAATCTGGCTTCGTCTCGGAAACGTAGAGAAGGCCGTTGCCGAAATCCGGAGGCTAAGCGAACAAAATCCAAACGAACCCCGATATGTTCTCATGATGGCCAATCTTCTGTCAAAAGCGAAAGATGAGCGGTGCATGGACTACTTCAACAAGGCGATTCAGATGAATCCTTCCAGCGGCATTCCTCATCTCTACCTGCACGATCATTATCTGCTGCAGGGAAAAGGGACGCAGGCATTTGAAGAACTTAAAACCGCTTTCAGAAGCGGAGATGTCAGCGTTGATTCCAAAACAAAGATCCTGCTGGAATATTACGAACGGACCTCCCGCGACACGTCGCTGATGCGCCAGGCCGACACGCTGATGCGCATTGTTGAGGAGGTTAATCCTACAGATGCACGCACATTCACCGTAATCGGCGATTTCTATTACCGCGATAAAAAATATTCGCAGTCCTACGACGCCTTCATGAAAGCCCTTGCGCTGGATCGCTCCAAATACGCCATCTGGCATCAGGTAATGATCCTGCAGTCGCAACTCGACCTTTATCCCGAAATGAAAAACACGGCCCTGGAGTGTGTGGAGCTTTTTCCCAATGAGCCCGCTCCCTACCTTTTTATGGGAGTATCGCTGATTAAGGAAAACAACAGCAAAGAGGCCATCCTAAAGCTTAAAGCGGGAAAGGAGCTGGTGATTGAAGATCCGCCGATGATGCTGCAGTTCTATTCCTACCTCGGGGAGGCGTATCATAAGGAACAGGACTATAAAAGTTCCGATCTGAGTTTTGACAAAGCGCTTTCGTACGACCCGCGCAACGCTACGGTGCTGAATAATTATGCCTATTACCTTTCGCTGCGGAACACCCAGCTGGAAAAAGCAGAGAAAATGTGCCTGCTGGCCATTGACATTGAGCCGGGGTCGGCCAGCTATCAGGACACGTACGCATGGGTGCTTTATAAGCAAGGAAAATATGCCGATGCAAAAATCTGGCTGGAGAAAGCCATGCTGAACGGAGGCTCCTCCAATCCGAATATTTTGGAGCATTACGGAGATGTTCTGTTCCGGCTGGGAGACAAGGAAAAGGCCCTGCATTTCTGGGAATCGGCTAAAAAAGCAGGAAAAGGGTCTGATCTGCTGGAGAAAAAACTATTGGAGAAAAAACTGCTGGAATGAAATGCGGGAGAATCATACTTTGGCCGGTTTTGCTTTGCGTAATCCTGTCGCTGATACCCGCCTGCAGGCACCGGAAAGAAACGGTAACGGCGCCGCCGCTTGATTCACTCGGCAAATGTCGTCTGGATTATAAATCGGCGAAAACGCTTACCGCTCTGTTGCAGCAAAATCAATTGCACTACACCTATTTCAGTGGAAAATTTGACGCCGAGCTTCTTGTGGACGGAAAGAAACAGGAATTTACCGTGGTGCTCCGAATGAAAAAAGACAGCGTGATCTGGATGTCTATTATTGATCCTGTTCTGGGGGCCGTTGAAGCGGCACGGCTGCTTCTTACACAGGATTCGATAAAAATGATGGACCGCATTCATAAGACCGCATTTGTGGGTACATATGACACCCTTTGTTCCCTCCTGCATACCGACATTGATTTTGAAATTCTGCAAAGTATCATCACCGGAAATCACGTGGCTTTCTACGAAGAGGAGGAAAAACTTCGTCCCGGCATCGACCGGGTTCTTTGTCAATATATGCTTGGCACGGTACGAAAGAAAAAATTCCGCAAGGCCATGACGGGGCAAAAGGAGCTGAAAGAACCCGCACAGAACATCTGGATGAAAGACGGAACCTTCAAGGTGGTGCGTCTTTTCTTCACAGACATTGAGACCCAAAGGACATTTGACGCCAATTATGAGAACTTTCAGCAGGTAGATTCTGTGGCATTTCCCTATAAGATGACATTTTTCATCAAGGCTCAGAAAAACCTTGAGATCCGTTTTGCGTACAAACGAGCCGGGCTGAACAAGGAAACCACCTTTCCATTTCTGATTCCGTCCGGATATGAGGTTCATCGTAAAAAGCCCTGAAATGAAAGCGCTCCTTCCCTCCCTCCTCCTCCTCCTGGCCGTTGCCCTGAGTCTCGGCCCTGAGCCCGTAGCCTTCGGGAGCGGAGGAAACGCCAGCAAGAAGAAAAAAGAACTGGAGGAGAAGAAAAAAAAATTACAGCAAGAGATCGAATACAAGAAAAAACTTCTGGATGAGGTAAAGGGAAACAAAAGCCGGTCCATGCTTCTGCTGGCAATCATCAATAACAAAATGAAAGATCAGGAAGATCTTATTCAAACGCTGAATGCGGAGCTCAATGAATTGGGTGTGCTGATCGATCAGAAAAAAACGGAAATCCGGCACGCAGAAGACGATCTGGCCAGGCTGAAAGCCGAATACGCCCGCATGGTAATTTCCGCCTACAAGGGCCGGAATGCCAACGATAAACTTCTTTTTCTTTTTGCTTCCGAAGA
This sequence comes from Bacteroidia bacterium, assembly GCA_020852255.1. Classification (NCBI taxonomy): domain Bacteria; kingdom Pseudomonadati; phylum Bacteroidota; class Bacteroidia; species Bacteroidia bacterium. The sequence continues at coordinate 90,361 of JADZBD010000025.1, forward strand.
TTTCGGACAGGCTTACAAACGGCTGAAGTATTTTGAAGTATATACGCACCACCGGGCACTCCGGGCAAAAGAACTTGCCGGACAGCGAGATGCCCTTCGTGAGCGCATGCTTGAACTGGAAAATAAAAAATCTGAACAGCATTCTCTGCTTGGCCAAAGCGAAGATGAAAAACGATCACTCGGGAAGCAGAAGGATGAAAAAGAAACCCTGATAGGCGATCTGAAGAAAAAAGAGAAAGAGCTTAAGGATGAGGTGAAGAAAAAGAAAGAGATGGCCGACAAGATCAAAAAACAGATCGACAAGCTGATTGAAGAAGAAATCCGGAAATATGCCACCCGGGAACCCGATCCCAAAGCCGACCCTAAAAAGAAAACACCAAAGATCAAACTGACGCCTGAAGAAGAGCTGGTGAATACCGGCTTTGAAGGTAACCGGGGAAAATTACCCTGGCCCGTAAAGGAAGGTGTTATTGTACAGCATTTCGGCACCTATTTACATCCCGAACTGAAGAATATTGAACTAAACAGCAATGGGGTGGATATTACCACAAACAAAGGGGCGGGGGTGCGTGCTGTCTATGATGGCGAGGTGGTGGTGGCCGGTTCTCTCGGAGCGGTTGCCGGGAAGGTGGTAATTATCAAACACGGAGAATATTTCACTGTGTATCAGGGACTGGAGGAGTTGAATGTGAAAAAAGGTGATAAGGTAAAAACCAAGCAACAGATCGGGATAGTGATTATTAACGATAACAATGAGTCAGAACTGCATTTTGAGATTTATCGCGGTAAATCACTGCAGGATCCGGAGCACTGGATCTCCCGCGCCTAGGTCCTTTTGTCTCCTGTTTCTTCGTATATTTGTAATATAATAATTCAACCATGACGCAAGCCATCCTTCTCTGGTCTCTCGGCACTACGGAGATCATACTTATCGTAGCGGTGATTCTTCTGATGTTCGGAGGCAAGAAAATTCCCGAACTGATGCGCGGTCTCGGTCAGGGAGTTCGTGAATTCAAGGATGCTTCCAAAGGCGATAAGAAAGATAATTCGCCGGAGAAAAACAGCTGAGTTCCTCCCGCTTATCGTGAATTACACTTCATATACGGAGATTCGTCCCGCCATTCTCTCCGGAAACATCTCCGTTACCCGGATCGTTGAACATTTTTTGGGTGAAATTAATTCACACCGGGGGTTGAACGCCTTTCTGGAGGTTTTTACAGATTCAGCCCTTGCCACATCCCGGAGACTGGACAGCGAACTCAAAGAGGGCAAAAGCGGCCGCCTGACCGGAATGGTCATCGCCATAAAAGACAATATCGCCTATGCAGGCCATCGCGTTTCCTGCGCTTCCCGTATCCTCGAAGGTTACGTTTCTCCCTATACAGCCACCGCCCTTCAACGCCTGATACAAGAGGGTGCAGTGGTCATCGGACGCACCAACTGCGATGAGTTTGCAATGGGAAGCAGCAACGAAAATTCTGCATTCGGCCCGGTAAAAAACCCGCACGATGTTTCACGTGTCCCCGGAGGCTCTTCAGGAGGTTCCGCTGCTGCCGTTGCTGCCGGACTGTGTATGGTTGCGCTGGGGAGCGATACCGGAGGTTCCATCCGTCAGCCCGCTTCCTTCTGCGGTGTGGTGGGATATAAACCAACCTACGGACGGGTTTCCCGCTATGGTCTTCTCGCCTATGCTTCCTCGTTCGATCAGATCGGACCGTTGAGCCGTAACGTAAGCGACGCTGTGCTGGCTATGGAGATTATGGCCGGAAAAGATGAAATGGACGCCACCTCGCTTTCGCGCCCGTTCCATCTGAAAAAAGAAAAATACAACGGAGAAAAGGTGCGCGCAGCCTATCTGAAAGATTGCCTGGAGCACCCTGCCCTGGATCCGGAAGTGAAAAAAAACACGCTGGCTGTTATTGAGTCCCTGCGCAAAGCAGGACATACGGTGGAAGGGGTGGATTTCCCGTATATTGATTACCTGGTGCCTGCCTACTATGTTCTTACTACAGCGGAAGCCTCTTCTAATCTTTCCCGTTACGACGGCGTTCATTTCGGATACCGAAGCCATGCGGCTACCGATCTTGAAAGCACCTACCGGCTTTCCCGCTCCGAAGGCTTCGGAGATGAGGTAAAGCGCCGCATCATGCTGGGAACTTTTGTGCTCAGCGCCGGATATTACGATGCGTATTATTCCAAAGCGCAAAAAGTAAGGCAGGTGTTACGGAAAAAAACCAACGACATCTTCTCAAATTACCACCTCATCCTCTCTCCTACTACCCCCGGAGCTGCGTTCCGCCACGGCGAAATTTCTGATCCCATAAAAATGTACCTGGAAGATATTTTTACCGTTCTGGCCAACGAATCAGGATGTCCTGCTATTTCACTTCCGCTCTGCACTCTTCCCGGCGGACTACCTGCAGGAACCCAGTTTATGGCTCCTCAGGGTAAGGATGAATGGCTTTTGACCTTCGCGGAACATCTTGTGCCTCTGTAAGTCCCTCTTTTCCACATTGCTCTGTAGATAAGCCCCTGTTCCGGCGGGAATTCCCGCTTGTTTTTGTCCCTAAAATTGCGATATTTATCCCTCTTTCGGAGGAACCCTTCGAAGGTGGAAACGTTAAAAGGTGTATGATCAGGCCGGGATCCATTCGCGAAATCGTTTTAGGTGCAGTTTTTTCACTGCTTTCTCTTCCCTGCTTATCTCAGTCTGCTCCGGGCTTTCAGGACGACCCAATCGCTGCCATGCTGGATTCGCTGGTACAGCTGAACATATTTGAAAAAACCGGAAAACCTCTTTCGGGCGCTGCCAAGTATAACTACGCTCCTGACAGTGTTCCACGTTTCTCCGATGCGATCATCGCTCAGCGCCTGTCGAGACTCGATGCTACCAGTCCGTTTGATATGGTTTACAACGATCAGGTGAAGGGCTATATCGAAATGTATGCCTACCGCAAACGTCAGTTGATGGCTAAGGTGCTGGGATTATCGGAGCTTTATTTCCCTTTGTTTGAAGAAACCCTGGATAAATACAACATGCCCCTGGAATTAAAATACCTCGCTGTGATTGAATCGGCGCTGAATCCCAATGCCAAATCCAGAGCGGGTGCAATGGGATTGTGGCAATTTATGTATGGTACCGGAAAGCTATACGGGCTTAAGGTGACATCTTACCTGGATGAGCGCTGTGATCCGCGACTGGCAACGGAAGCTGCCTGCCAGTACCTGCAGTTTTTATATGAAACCTTTGGCGACTGGCAAATGGCCCTGGCCGCTTACAATTGTGGCCCCGGAAACATCAACAAGGCCATCCGGCGTTCCGGAGGTAAGAAAACGTACTGGGAGGTCCGGCCCTATCTTCCGAAAGAAACGCAGGGCTATGTACCCTCCTTCATCGCCGTGACCTATGTTATGAATTATGCAGCTGAACACAACCTGTCGACCCTGTCTCCCAAAAAAGGCTTTTTCCAGATAGATACCGTTCACATCAAGCAAACGGTATCCTTCGCACAGGTAAGTGCGGTACTGGATATACCGGTAGAAGACCTGGTTTACCTTAATCCGGTATACAAGCGAAACCATATCCCCGTTCTGCCCGGTCAAACCATGGTGCTTACGCTTCCTGTTTCAAGAGTGGGAAGCTTCATCAATAACGAGAGCTCGATTTACAAATACATCAAGGAAGACTCTGTTCTGGCGGGCATGATCACAAAGGAGGTTCAGAAAACTCACACCGTTAAAAGCGGAGAAAAGATCAATTCCATTGCGAACCGCTACAAATGTACTGTAGCAGACATAATGACGTGGAACGGTCTTACCAGCTACAAACTCAAGCCCGGTCAGAAATTAACCATTTACGTTCCTGCAAAAGGAACTGCCCCCGCCCCTTCACCGGTTGTAAGCAATAAAAAGCCCATTGCTCCAAAAGATAAAACGGTAGCAGTGAATACTGCCCCCGGGGATGGCAAGTATAAATACCATATCATACGCAATGGAGACAACCTGTGGACCCTCGCACAGAAGTACGGCACAACCGTCGAAAACCTTAAACAGCTTAATGGTTTCGGGAAAAAGTACAGCCTTGTGCCCGGACAAAAAATCAAGATTGGTAGCGAGAAAGGATAAATACTCTGCGCGAAGGCAAGGCCGCCCTTTTTGTTCGTACTCCTAACTACTTTTTGAGAATATAAATCTGCGATGACCAGGTGCCATCCCGTGTGCTTGCCTTCAGGTTTGAGACAAGACCGTTCCACGTGGAACCAAGCAGGCTTCCCCTGCCGGTGTTTCGGTCGCTAAGCATACTTACGTAATAGCTATCGAATTTCATGGGCAGTGTTCCTGTTAAACGAAATCCTTCCGCTTCAAACAGCCTCTGGATATCCTCTCTCCTGAAGTGATAAAGGTGCCTTGGTAAATCGTAGGCTGCCCACTCCGACTTATACTTTTCCGCATCCCAAGAAGAGCGGTTAGGCACAGCAATAACAGCCACACCTCCTGCAGACAACAAAGAGTAGATCTGCCTCGCGCGCTCTTTAAGAGAATGAACATGCTCCAGGACATGCCACATTGTTATTACATCGAATGAAGCCTTCTCCAGCGCATTAATCTGGCTCTCCTCCCCTACCACCAGCGAGTAATTCGTTTGGGCAAATGTTCTTGCCTTGAGGGAGGGCTCTATTCCGCTAACGACAAGTCCTGCAAGGGAACAGACGTTTAAGAATTCCCCGGTTCCGCAACCAATATCCAGCAGGCGAATCTCTCGTTTTCCCGGATGCTGACCAACCACCAGAGCAAGCTTTCTCCTTAGTGTATAATCCCTCACCCGGCGATACAAAGCTCCCATCAGTCCCCTGGACTTTCCACTATGAGAAATATATTCCTCGCTCTCGTAATATCGCCCAATCTCGCCCGGTCCCGGCCTGGGATTAGTGAACCAAAACCCGCAGCTCTCACATTCAGAGATAGTAAATGTTTCACGTGAAACAGTGTAATCCACGCAGGCCTGAACAGCCCTGAATCCGGGCTTTTCACATATTGGGCATTGATGTAAAGTCTCCATAAGTCAGTATAAAATTAGAATAGCTCGCAGTAAGTTCCACGTGGAACTCACCTGCCGAGATAAACCATCAAAACAGAAATGTCGCTGGGGCTGACTCCGCTGATCCTTAGCGCCTGCCCAATGGTTCTGGGACGAATCTGTCCCAGCTTTTGCCTGGCCTCAGAACTCAGGGAATTCAATTTGTCATAATCAAAATCTGCAGAAATCTGGATTCCTTCCAGGCGCTTCAGCTTCTCTGCCTCGCTGCTTTCCTTGTCTATGTATCCTTCGTATTTCATCCGAATCTCGGCTGCCTCCACTACCAATTCCGCGCTAAGCATAATTTCTTCTACCAAAGGCATTCCCTGCTCTGCGAAATCTTTGATTCGCATGTCCGGTCTCGTAAGTAATCCAAACATTTTTGTTTTCTGCCGAATAGGCGCGCTACCCTTCGCCGTAAGCACAGCGTTTATCTGCTCAGGAGAAATGCTATCGCTTTTGAATCGTTTAACCAACCCCTCTACTGCATCATACTTTTCCCTTTTGCACTTCACTCTATCTTCCCCAGCCAGCCCAATGCTTGCTGAAATCTCCGTTAGCCGCTCGTCTGCGTTATCCTGCCGTAAAAGAATTCTGTATTCTGCTCTGGATGTAAACATCCTGTAGGGCTCCTCTGTGCCCTTTGTAACCAAATCATCTATAAGCACTCCAATGTATGCTTCCGACCTCTTAAGCACAAAGGGCTCCTTTCCTCTGATTTTTAACACTGCGTTTATCCCAGCCGATAGTCCCTGGCATGCCGCTTCCTCGTATCCTGTTGTTCCGTTAACCTGGCCCGCGAAATACAACCCCTCAACAGCCTTTGATTCCAGGGTAGGGTAGAGCTGCTCAGGAGGGAAATAATCATACTCAATAGCGTATCCGGGCCTAAAGAACCTTACATTCTCAAACCCGGGTACCTGCTGAAGGGCTCTGAATTGTACCTCCTCAGGAAGAGAGGTAGAGAATCCGTTCACATAAAACTCCTCGGTTTCCCATCCATCCGGTTCAACAAAAATCTGGTGACGCTCACGCTCCGCAAACCGGTTAATTTTGTCCTCTATACTCGGACAATACCGCGGTCCTTGTCCCTGAATTCTTCCCGTGAACATCGGTGACCTTTCAAAGCCTGTCTTAAGAATATCATGCACCGCCGGATTAGTAAAAGTGATATGACAGGGTCGCTGTTTACGTCCACTCGGGTTAGCTGCAGAGAGTAGGGGAGATTGATGAGGTAAAAAAGAAAACGTTCCCGGATTTTCATCTCCGGGTTGTAATTCCATTCTGGAAAAATCGAGCGAGCGTCCGTCAACTCTTGGAGGAGTGCCCGTCTTCATTCTACCGGATTTAATTCCGAGCGAGACCATCTGCTCCGTTATCCCAACAGACGCTCCTTCGCCAACCCTTCCTCCTCCAAACTGCTTTTCTCCAATATGAATAATACCATTGAGAAAAGTGCCACCGGTAATGATCACTGCATTTGCATTTATCATTTCTCCAAGGCCGGTGCGAACTCCTTTCGCCGCACCATTTTCTACAATAACCGAAGTAACAATGTCCTGCCAGAAGTGAAGGGTTGGTATCCTCTCCAGTAGCCTTCTCCATTCATTGGTAAACATTTCCCGGTCGTTCTGGGTTCTCGGACTCCACATAGCCGGTCCCTTTGAACGGTTTAGCATTCTGAACTGAATGGCCGTTCGGTCGCTAATAATCCCTGAAAGTCCTCCAATAGCGTCTATCTCCCTGATTATCTGACCTTTAGCTATACCTCCCATTGCAGGGTTACAGCTCATCTGGGCCATTTTGGTCATGTCCATTGTAATGAGCAATGTGGCGCAGCCCATATTTGCGGCGGCGGCGGCGGCTTCACAGCCAGCATGCCCCGCCCCAACAACGATCAGGTCATAGGTTTTGAACACGTTATTAACAAAAGGGGCGCAAAGGTAACTAAAAGCCGCGAAGCAGCTTGCGCACCGGCAGAGAGGATAAACTGTAAATTATTTACCTCTTTGTTCTTTCCAGAGCTGGTTAAATGATTTCGGAGCCACTTCAGGCATCTCCCGGCGATCGCCCCAGGACTTTCTGAAGAATTGCCGCAGCATAAAGTTTTTAAGCTTTGCCCCGCCCTTTTCCATGACGGATCTCTTCATCATGGCTTTCTTCCAGAAGTACCAGGTCCAGTTCTCGGTTTTTCCCGTTGTTTTTTCAGCAACGGAGTCTCTCCGGTTAAGCAGGAGCAGATGGTGAATGTCGATTTTCACCGGGCACACCTCTGTACAACGGCCGCAAAGAGAAGAAGAATAGGAGAGGTGCTTAAAGTCGGACATTCCTCTCATGTGGGGCGTAATAACGCTTCCGATGGGGCCGCTGTAAGTGGTATTATAGGCATGACCACCCACTCCCTGATAAATCGGACAAGCGTTCAGGCAGGCGCCGCAGCGAATGCAATGCAGTCCTCTGCGCTGCTCGGGCTGTGCGAGCAGATTGGTACGTCCGTTATCCAACAGTATCACATACATTTCCTCAGGTCCGTCCTTTTCGCCCGGCTGGCGAGGTCCTGTGCAAATGGTATTATATACCGTAATATTCTGTCCCGTGCCGTGTGTAGCAAGCAGCGACCAGAAAAGGTCCAGGTCGTTGAGAGAGGGAATAAGCTTTTCAATTCCAACAATTGCGATATGAATCTTCGGCCATGCAACCGACATCATGGCATTCCCCTCGTTTTCTGTAACTGCAACTGCTCCGATGTCCGCAATCAGGAAATTTCCGCCGGTAACTCCCACTTCCGCTTTTACATATTTCTCTCTCAGCAATTTTCTCACATGAGATACAATGTCCTGCGGCTTCCAGTCGGGTGGTGTACCCTGTTTTTCATGAAATGTTTTTGCCACGTCTTCTTTTGAAAGGTGCATGGCAGGAGTTACAATATGATACGGTGGTTCGTTGCGAAGCTGCTGGATATATTCCCCAAGATCTGTTTCGAGTGATTCCATTCCGAATTTTTCCACATGGTGATTAAAGTGGACCTCTTCGGTGGTCATAGATTTGGATTTAACAACGCTTTTATATCCCAGCGCCTGCATGATCTTCACCACCTCCGACATGCACTCTTCCGCATCCTGGGCCCAAAGAACTTTTCCGCCCCGTTTTAAAAAATTTGCCTCGAATTCGATCAGGTATTTATCCAGGTGATCTATGACCCTGGTCTTGATTGCGGAAGCGCGTTGCCGGGCCAGCTCCAGCTGCTCATACTGTTTTTTCCCTTCCACCACCTTTTTGTCATACTGGGTAATGTTGAAGCGCAGCTTTCGCCGGTGTTCCGCATCAAACACCTTTTGCCCTGCGGCATCCAAAAAGGAGTCTATAAATTCCCTGCTCATTTACTGCTTTTATTTCGCAGGATTGGTGCCGGATCGTTGGCAATCATCCATGCTGTGAAGAAAACAAGGCGGGCTCTTTTTTCCAGGAGCGGATAAATGATCTTATGCTCTTCGTCGCTTTCCCGGTGATAATCCTCGTGTACGCCGTTAAAATAAAAGATAACAGGAACCCCGTTCCTTGCAAAATTATAGTGATCGGAACGGTAATAAAATCGGTTTTTGTCTTCAATATCGTTGAAGGTATAGTCCAGGGTGAGGCGGGTATAAATATAGTTCGATTCTTCGTTCGTATTATGAACCTGGGTGCTGATCTTATCGGATCCAATCACATATACATAATTGCTGTCGGCAACATGTTTCTTGTCCACTCTGCCGATCATGTCGATATTCAGGTTACATACGGTTTTAGCCAGAGGGTATACCGGATGTTTTACATAATACTTTGAGCCGAGCAGTCCTTTTTCCTCTCCTGAAAAGCCGATAAAAACAATGCTTCTTCTCGGGCCATGGCCGTTCCGCTTTGCTTCAGCAAAAGCCTGTGCCAGTTCCAAAAGAGTAACGCTTCCTGATCCATCGTCGTCCGCACCGTTATACACAACCTTTAGCTTTTTCCCAAGATGATCATAATGCGCAGAGATCACAATAAACTCATTCTTCAGATCCGTGCCCTCAATAAAGGCGATCACGTTTTCTGATTTAAGTTTTATTATTGTTTTTTGTGTTGTGTCTTTGTCCCGCGTGTTGATTTCATAAACCTGAAAATAAGAGGTATCTCCTGGCGGAAGCGCTCCGTTCTTTTTAAATTCGGAAGCCAGATATTTCGCCGCCTTTTTCTGTCCTTTCTTTCCGGATTCTCTTCCTTCGAATTTATCTCCTGCAAATATCTGCAGGTGCTTTTTCAGATCTTTCCTGTCAATAAACTGTGCATAGCGCGCCGCCACAGAATCGTATTGTGACCACATAAAAGCCGGAAGGAAGAGTATCGCCAGAAAAGCCTTCAGCATGACAGATCTATCTTTTCTACCCGTTGCTGATGTCGTCCGCCTTCGAAAACAGCATTCAGGAAAGCGTCAACGCACTTTTGTGCTTCCTCTTTTGAGATAAAGCGGGCGGGCAGTGAAAGAATATTTGCATTGTTGTGCTGCCGGGCAAGCGCCGCCACTTCTTCGTTCCAGCACAATGCTGCCCGTATTCCGGGGTGCTTATTGGCCGCCATGCTTATTCCGTTTCCGCTTCCGCAGATGAGAACACCGAATCCGGAACGGCCTTGCAGAATATCTTCTGCTACCTGGTGTGCATAGTCCGGATAATCTGTTCTTTCCGGAGAATAACATCCGCGGTCGCTGACGCTATGGCCGGATTTCTCCAGATAATGGCGTATCTCTTCTTTGAGATCAAATCCCGCGTGATCGGAACCTATTGATATGTTCAGGCCCATGTTTCCTCACAAAAGTATTGGAATTCAGGGAGAAAAAGAACTTTAAAGTCCGATCGGAAAGGAATAACAATTTTCCAACAATTCCTGTCTGTTTTCTGTTCATCTCTGTTACATTCTTCTGAAATCATTCTTGTGTATTGTTCATAAAGCCATCCCCTGTGTATTTTTCCGGATTATCCTGCTTTCTTATTCCTCTTCTTTTGACATCTTCCCACATAAATATATGCTCTTATGAACCGTTTCAAAAGGCAGAATCCATCAACAGTTGAGTTTACTAACACGTGTTTATTACTTTCATTAAAATCTAACTATCAACACATTAAGAGAAATAACCTTGTTTAAAGCAAGTTGAAGTACTGTTAGAAGGCAAGAAACCAATAGCCTTTCTTTTAAAAAACTGACAATACTAACAGCCTAATAAAGAGAACATAATAAGTAACTTTAAAATATATTTTATTCTTTATGTCTGTGAATGTTCATAACCTGATTAAGAAAGGATTTGTTGATGCAAAGACAGATACCTCGCTTGACCTTTTTGAGGAGATTAGTAAACTTAAAAAACAGAAGAATGCGGTTATTCTGGCACATTATTACCAGGAACCGGATATTCAGGATATAGCAGATTATGTTGGCGACAGCTTGGGTCTTTCCGAACAGGCAGCCGCAACAAACGCGGATATTATTGTTTTCGCCGGCGTACACTTTATGGCCGAGACTGCAAAAATTCTGAGTCCCGGAAAAAAAGTATTACTTCCGGATTTAAATGCGGGTTGTTCACTGGCCGATGATTGTCCGGCGGATCAATTCGAGACTTTTATTAAAAAACATCCCGGACATGTGGTTATTTCTTATGTGAATTGTTCTGCAGCAGTAAAAGCTTTGACAGATATCGTATGCACCTCCAGTAACGCATTACATATCGTTAAAAGCATTCCTCCCGAACAGGGAATTATTTTTGCTCCTGACAGGAATTTGGGAAGATACATAATGAAACAAACCGGAAGGAAAATGGTTTTGTGGGACGGATCCTGTATGGTTCACGAATTATTTTCGTTGGAAAAGATTCAGGCGCTGAAAGCGGAACATCCCGGCGCTCGTTTTATTGCTCATCCGGAATGCGAAGAGGCGTTGCTAAATAGTGCGGACTATGTGGGGTCTACATCGGGTCTTCTGGCTTACACAAAGAAAACACCCGCAAATGCATTTATCGTGGCTACTGAAGCAGGAATTCTGCATCAGATGCGTCTGGCCTCTCCCGATAAAACATTCATTGCCGCACCTCCCGGAAACACTTGTGCCTGTAATGATTGTCCGCACATGAAGCTGAATACCCTGGAAAAGGTTTACAATTGCATGAATTACGAACTGCCGGAAATAACCCTTCCCGCAGAATTAATTGAAAAGGCTGCCAGACCAATACACCGGATGCTGGAACTATCTGAAAAGTTGGGCCTCTGATCAAAAAAACGTAACTTTAAGGAGGGTATGTCTGTTATGAGCAAAGTATTCATTGTTATTATTGGACTGTTTTTTTTTCACCCGTGTTTTTCACAGGGCGGAGGGGAAAACACAAACCCGAACGGTTACAATAAATTCTATTACGACAATGGAAAAATTTCCAGCGAAGGAACGCTGAAGAACGGCAAACCGGAAGGTTACTGGAAAACCTATTATCCGAACGGCAACCTGAAGACAGAGGGTAACCGGAAAGAGTTCAAGCTCGACAGCGTCTGGAAATTTTACGGCGAAGACGGGAAACTTCAAACGACCATTACGTACCGTGAGGACCGGAAGGAAGGAGTAAAAATTTCATTTGATCCGGAGGGACGAATGGTACTGGAAGAGAGATATGAAAAAAACCTGCGGCATGGTATATCTACAGCCTACTACCCGAACGGAAAAATTAAATCAACAGTCCCCTTCGATAAGGGAAAGGAGGAAGGAACAGCCTTTGAATACGACGGAGATGGCAATGTAACACGCATGGTAGAATATACCTTCGGATTCATGAAGGATCAGCAGGTGGTGAACCGAAAGGACGGGGAGGGAAGGAAGACGGGGATGTGGAAAGAGTTTTATCCCGATTGGAAAATAAAGAACGAGGCAACCTACCTGGAAGGAAAAAAGAATGGGTATTACAAGGAATTTGACACTAACGGACAGCTGCTGAATGTGTATAAATATTTTATGGATTCCCTCATCAAGGATGCGCCTGAGTTGGCAAAGCTGGATGTGAAAACTGAATACTACGAAGACGGGACCAAGAAATACGAGGGAACATTCAAAGATGGAAAGCCGGAAGGAATTCACAACCTGTTCAGTCCCGAGGGAGTGGTGATCAAAACTAAAGTGTATACGGAAGGAATACTTTCAGGAGCGGGCATCATGGATGCTGCCGGTAACGAGCAAGGACCCTGGGAGGAGTTTCATGCCAATGGTCAGCTGAAGGGGAAGGGCGAGTATAAGGACGGAAAAAGAATAGGCGACTGGTCGTTTTATCACATCAATGGAAAACTGGAACAAAAAGGCAAGTACGACAAAAAGGGAAGAGCACAGGGAGTATGGAAATGGTATTATGAGGGCGGAAACCTTTTAAGGGAAGAGAATTACCTGGACGGACAACGAGAGGGCGCCATGACAGAGTACAGCGACAGCGGAAGTGTAATTACCCGCGGTGATTTTCTGGAAGGCATGAAAGAAGGGAAATGGGAATATTGTATGGGCGACTATAAAGAATCCGGAGAATACAAGGGAGGACAGATGTCGGGCGAATGGAACGCCTGGTTTATTTCTAATAAGCAATTGAAATGGAAGGTAAGCTTTGTAGACGGAAATCCGGACGGAAAATACAAGGAATATACCATCGGCGGCCAGCCGTTGAGAGAAGGAAAATACGTAATGGGAACGAAGGATGGAGACTGGAGATACTGGGGATACAATGAAGAAACCGGCGCCTTGGAATACATTCTGACCATCACATATAAGGACGGCAAAGAGACCAAATGGGACAACTTTCCTGTGAAACCGTTTACGGAGTAAAATGTCGGTACATAAGGAACTATGGGACAATCTGCCGGTAGGAATCGCGGTTCTTGATGAAGATCGTGTTGCTTATGCCAACCACAAGGCACACGAAATACTGGGCATTGATCCGGAATACCTTGAGTCAAAAGAGAAACATTCCATCTTCGACTTTATTCTTCCAGGCGACCAGGAAAAATTTTTGGAAACCTACCGCAGCATTTCTTCCCCGAACCAAAACGACCATATTTCAGACTGGCCGGTGACCATTCGGTCGGGCGCCCGGCGAATTCTTCAGGTAGCCGCTTCAAGGATTCACTTCGGAGAACATGCCGCCATCCAGATAGTATTCAGCGATGTGACCGATGTACGAAAAAATGAAGAGCGTTTAGGCGATATTATTAACAACATTGAAGAAGTAGTATATCTGATCCGGGCGGAAGGCGGCAGGAGAGAGGTGGAGTTTATTTCGGAAAACGTGAACAAACTGATCGGAATCCCTGCTGAAGAATATAAAAGAAATATCGCAATACTTAAAGATTACGTTCATCCGGAAGACCTTCCTGTGGTAGTGGAAGTGGCGCAACGACTGTATAATAACAAAACGGCCCAGGTTCAGACGTACCGTTTTCGAAACAAAACAACCGGGGACTATGTTTGGCTGGAAGAAAGAGTATATCCCAAGCTGAATTCCAAAGGAGAGATGGTAGCCATTCTTGGAGTAACCAGGGATGTTACGATCCGCACGCTGGTGGAAAAGCAGACACGGGAAAGCGAGCGCCGCTACAGGGAGTTGTTCGAAAACAGCGTAGCGGGGGTGTTCCGTACAACAGTGCAAGGAAAAATGCTGGATTGCAACCGCGCCTATCTGGATATTTTTGAATGTTCAAGAGAAGAACTGGCGCGGCGGGGAGTGGCATCTTTTTATTTCAGAGCCGAGGACCGTGAGGAATATGTACGAAAGCTTAGAAAGGATGGCACGGTAAGCAATTACCCGCTGCTGTTGAAGAAAACCAACGGAGAGGGAGTACATGTTTTGGTGAACGCAAAGGTGCTCCGGGAGCCGGTAGACGGCACAGAGGTCATCGAGGGCTCAGTAATTGATATTACGGCTTTTGAGAAAACGGCCGAAGCACTGAGGGAGAGCGAGCGAACGCTTTCCACGCTGATGAACAATCTTCCGGGAATGGCCTACCGCTGTTTATATGATGAATACTGGACCATGCTTTTTTTAAGCAACGGATGCAAGGAACTAACCGGCTACGACCCGGAAGATATCGTGGGAAATAAAGAGCGCACCTTCTCTTCGCTGGTTCATCCGGAAGACAAAGGGATTGGTGGCATCCAGATCCGGCAATCGGTCCGGGACAAAGGTTCGTTCGAAATAGAATACCGCATTATTCAGGCCGGCGGGGATGTAAGGTGGGTATGGGAAAAAGGGGAGGCGGTATACGGACCCGACGGCGAAGTGCTTTTCCTGGAAGGATTTATTGCCGATGTTACAGAACGGAAATTGTTTGAGCTTGCCCAGGAGGACAGCCGCCGGATGTATAAAAATCTGATCGAATCTTCGCCGGAAGGAATCTTTGTCCACGATCTTCAGGGAACCATCCTTTTCACAAACCAACGCGCCCTTCAGCTTATGGGCGCCCGATCGTCCGATGAATTCATCGGCAAAAACGTACTCAACTTCTCATTGGAAGAGGATCTTGAAATACTGCGGAGACGGAAGATAACCCTCCTCCGGGGAGAAGATCATGGGTACCTCGAATCCCGCGTCCGTAACCACAAAGGAGACACCATCCGCATTGAGACTAAACCGATTCTCATCGATTTTCAAGGAGAAAAGGCGGTGCTCATGTTTGTGAGAGACCCCGAGTATTATCGTCAGCTCGAAAAAGAGACCCTCCGGGCACAGTTCGCGGAGGAAACCAGCAGGCGGCTGCAGGAAGAAATTTCGGAAAGAAAAAATACAGAGCGCATGTTACGGGAAACCCAGAAATATTCCCGACTGCTTATCGACAGCTCCATTGACATGATTTGTGCCTCGGACCGCGAAGGTAAACTTACCGAGTTTAATGCGGCCGCACAGAAAACATTCGGCTATTCCGCAGACGAGGTGATTGGCTGTCACGTTAGCCTGCTCTACGCCAACCCGGAAGACCGAAGCACCATTACCGAAGAGGGCCTGTATAAAAGCGGAACTTTTTCCGGAGAGGTGATGTACCGGAGAAAAAACGGAGAGATTTTTCACGCGTATCTTTCTGCTTCTGTGCTCAAGAACGACAAAGGAGAGATTATCGGAGCGATGGGCGTTTCCCGCGATATCACGGAACGTAAACAAAACGAGAACCGGATCATCCAGTCTCTGCACGAAAAGGAAGTGTTGCTGAAAGAGGTGCACCACCGCGTAAAAAACAACCTCCAGGTTATTTCTTCAATCCTCAACCTGCAGTCGAGCTATGTAAAAGACAAAAACACCCTCATGATGCTCCGGGAAAGCCAGGACCGCATCAAATCAATGGCCTTTATTCATGAAAGTCTTTATCAAACCAAAGACTTTTCTAAGGTCAACTTCTCGGAGTATGTTGTAAATTTGTCGAAGAACCTGATGCGTTCGTACGACCTTTCCGGGCGTAAGGTCGAGTTTGCAAGTCAGGTGGAAAACGTTCATTTGAATCTGGATCAGTCAATTCCTTGCGGCTTGATAATCAACGAGTTGGTTTCCAACGCACTGAAATATGCGTTCCGTAAAAAGAAAAAGGGTATTATTACCCTGAAAATCAGGGAGAAGGACGACAAGATCACGGTTGTTTTAGCCGACGATGGCGACGGGATACCGGAAGGGTTTGATTATCGAAATACGGATTCGTTAGGACTGCAATTGGTGGTAACCCTGTCAGAGCAGCTTAACGGAACCATTAAATTGGATAGAAAAAACGGAACGAAATTTACAATCACGTTCCCAAGAATGATCAAAAAATAAAGGAATGTCGAAAGTCAATATTCTGATCACCGAAGACGAGAGCATTGTGGCAAAGGATATTCAGCAGAGTCTGAAAAAGCTGGGCTACAACGTGGTGGGTATCTGCAATAACGGGGAGGACGCCATACGAAATGCGGAAGAGAAGAAGCCGGAGCTGGTTCTGATGGACATTATGCTGAAAGGGGAGATGAGCGGAATTGAAGCCGCCGATCAGATCCGTCAGCGGTTCAACATCCCCGTGATATTTCTGACTGCCTATGCCGACGAGAGTACGCTTGCCAAGGCAAAGGTAACCGAGCCCTACGGATATATCATCAAACCGTTCAAGGAAATTGATCTGCACACTTCCATTGAGATGGCGCTGTATAAACACCAGCGGGAAACAGACGTGAAGAAAGAACGTGATTTCCTCTACTCGCTCGTGGAAAACAAAGACTCAAAGGACATTCTGTTCGTAAAGTCGAGCAACAAACTCGTAAAGGTGAAAACTTCGGATATATATTATGTGGAAGCGCTGAAGGACTATGTGGTCATTCATACTGCCCACGCAAGATATACCATTCACTCTACGATGAAGGACATTGAAAAGAAAATGCCGTCGAACGAGTTTGTGCGCGTTCACAGATCTTACATTGTTCGTATTGATAAAATTGTGGCCATTGATCACAGCAATGTCATCCTTGAACACGAGAACAAGGAGATACCGATCGGCGGTTCCTATAAGGACGATCTGACTAAGCGTATCAACCAGGTCTGATCCTGGTCGTCAAAACTTTCCTCATGTGTCAGCTTCCGCTGGTACGGTTTTTTTTCATCCTGCTGCTGACAGGCAGCCAGTTTCTTTTTGCGCAGAGTTGTCCTTCCTGGGGTAGCGGATACAAGCACAAAAGCGTGAGTGTGATTCAGAATCCCTTCGGCAGAGAACGAAAACCGGGCAAAACATTTCACGGAGACTATTTTACATCGAAAAGAAAAAAGAAGACAAGCCACCGAGAGCAAGACAGTTTCAAAAAAAAATCAAGAAAAAAGAGAAAGAGCTACGGTGAAAAAGCAAAGGGCAAAAAAGTGATTAAGTCTAAAAAGGAAAAACGGAAAGAGCGGCGTACGAAGAGAAAAGAAATGAAAAAGTCCCGGAAGGAGCTGAACTGGGAAAAGGACCCCCTTAGCGGGAAGCCGAAAAAGCAAAAGAAAAAAAGGAAGCGCAAACCCGAGGTGGGATTGTGGGACCAGAAGATGTACTGATATGAAGGGGTTTGTCACGGTAATCATATTGTTTTTTTTAACAGGAACAGCCACGGCCCAGTCGCCGGAAATAGAATTTGCCCTCAAACTTAGCCTCAAAGGAGACCATGCAGGGGCACGGGAAGCATTGCTGGATCTTCTTAAAAAAGAGCCGGCAAACCTTCGCGCTAAACTGGAACTTTCCAGAGAGCATTATTACCTCAAAGAATGGGAGCCCTGCTTCCGCTTGTGCAGAGAGCTGCTGGACCAGAAGAAAGACACTGCCATACGCCGCCAGACGTACGTAGTGTATGGAACCTGTCTGGATGCCTCCGGCGACCCAAAAGCCGCTGTAAAGGTCTTTAAAAAGGGCAGGGACGAGTTTCCTTCCTACTACCTAATCCCCTTTAATATGGGGGTTACGTATTATTCCATGGGAAAGAAGGAGAATGCCGCCGAGGCCCTGTATGCTTCCGCCCGCCTGAACCCCCACCATCCCGGTTCTGCTTTTTACCTGGCAGTGATCATGGACGAACAAAAGAACCGGATAGCCACCCTTTTAGCCTTGATGCGCTTTTTGATACTAGAGCAGGAGGGATCCCGGGCCCTGGCCGGGGTGGAACTGTTGGTGCGCAAAATGGAAGGCAACGTTTCAAAGGGTGACAATAACCAGATGAATATTACCGTGGAGCCGGGAAGCATGGACAAGAAAGCAGAAAACAATTTTTCAACGGTTGACCTCTTTCTTTCTTTGTCGGTGGCTACACTCTACGGGAAAGACACACAGCATACCCCGGCGGAAAAGCTGGCGAAGGAAATTCAAGCCTTGTGCACAGCACTGGCCGCGAATGCGGAAGGACAAAAAGGATTTTTCTGGGAGTTCTATGCGCCCTTTTTCATTGCCATGGAAAAGAACGGCCACGCAGAAACACTGGCTTATGTTCTGCTGAGTTATTACACAGATCCCGGCGAAGACATTTCCGCCTGGGTGACGGAGCACCGAACCAAAGCGGACGCGTTTTTTGAATGGGAGAAAAATTATTTCTGGCCGCAGTGAAAACACTCATTCTGATCCGGCATGCTAAATCCGACTGGGGGAATGAGCTTCTCAGCGACCGCTACCGTCCGCTCAACGCACGCGGACATTCGGATGCGCCGGCTATGGCGGAAAGGTTACGGAACCTGGGAGTGAAACCCGACAAACTGATCTCAAGCCCGGCCCTGCGCGCAATGACCACTGCACTTTATTTTACGGAAGGATTTTCTTTGGATCCCGGCATTATTCAGATGAGCGCCGCACTATATGAAACCGGCGAGAAAGAATACCTGCGGGTGATCCGGGGAACGGAGGCGAATGTTAACACGTTGTTAATCTTTGCGCACAATCCGGTTATTACCACCCTGGCCAATCGCCTGGGCAATTTACGCACCGATAATGTTCCGACCTGCGGCGCAGCTGCTTTTCAGTTCAGGATCGGGCACTGGAGCGATGTTGAAAAGGGGGAACTCCTGTTTTATGAGTTCCCGAAGAAAAGGCCCGAATAATCCTTAAATTCGGGCACCATGCCTGCACATGTTTTTCTGATCAACCGGGAGGTTTCCTGGCTTTCCTTCAACGAGAGGGTGCTTCAGGAAGCGGAGGATAACAGCGTGCCCTTGCTGGAGCGTTTTCGTTTTCTTGGAATTTATTCTAACAACCTGGATGAATTCTACCGCGTACGGGTGGCAGCCGTAAGGCGCATGATGAAACACGGAAAAAAGGGAGAGGAGTTTCTCGGAGAAAGTCCGGCCGCGCTCTACGACCGCATTCAGCAGATTATCATCCGGCAACAAGCCCGTTTTGAAAGTACTTACAGAAAACTGCTCCGGGAACTGGAAAAGAGCGGAGCCCTGATCGTGAATGAAAAGCAGCTTAACAGGGAGCAGAGCGAAGTGACCCGGCAGTACTTCCGTGAAAGTGTGATGCCGGCATTGTTTCCCATTATGGTTGACAGCGCTCCTCAGTTTCCGTACATGAAAGACCGGGCAATCTATCTCCTGGTCAGGATCGTCCGAAGAGAAAAGGAAAACAAGTACCGGTATGCGCTCATCGAAATCCCCTCTGCGCTGCCCCGGTTTTTTCGCCTGCCCGATGCGAAGGGGAAAAGATGCGTGATCCTGCTCGACGACGTGATCCGCCACTGCCTCAACGACGTGTTCCCATTTTTTGAATACGATACCATTGATGCCTTTACTATAAAAATGACCCGCGACGCCGAGCTGGAAACAGACAATGACATTTCGAAAGGGTTATTGGAAAAACTTTCTAAAAGCCTGAAAAAGCGGCGGAAAGGGTTCCCGGTCCGCTTCATCTTTGACGTGGAAATACCCAAGGATGCGCTCCAGTTCCTCCAACGGAAATTGCCGGTGCTCAAAGACGAATACCTGGTTCCGGGAGGACGTTACCATAACTTCCGGGATTTTATAAAGTTTCCGGACCTCGGACTCGCCACCCTGAAATACAAAGAAGAGCCGCCGGCCCGGCACCCCGTGTTACGAAGAGAAAAAAGTTTTATCCGAGTATTGCGCAACCAGGATATTCTGCTGATGTATCCGTATCAATCGTTTAATCACACCATTGACCTCCTGCGCGAAGCTTCCATGGACCCCAAGGTAACTGCGGTGAGCATTACGCTGTACAGGGCGGCGCGAAACTCTAACGTGGTGAATGCGCTTATCAACGCGGCACGAAACGGTAAAAAAGTGAACGCTGTGGTGGAGCTGCAGGCCCGCTTTGATGAGGAGGCAAACATCTTCTGGTCGAATCAGCTGAAGGAGGAGGGAGTAAATGTGATTTACGGTGTGCCCGGGTTTAAAGTGCATTCCAAGCTGATCCTGATTCACAGGAAGGAGAAGGACAAGACCGCGAGGTACGCTCATGTTGGAACCGGAAACTTTAATGAGGATACTTCAGGGGTCTACAGCGACTTTTCTTTGTTTACTGCAGACAAAAAGCTTGCAAAGGAAGTAGAGGAGGTTTTTCGTTTTTACTTCAATAATAATTACCGTCCGCAACTGGAGCAGCTTTTAGTAGCTCCGTTTAATCTCAGGAAAAGACTGATGCGCCTGATTGACGGGGAGATCAGTGAAGCAAGGGCAGGGAGAAGAGCGGAGATTTTTTTAAAAATGAACAGCCTGGTAGATAGTACGATGATCCGCAGGCTATATGAAGCAAGCCGCGCAGGGGTAAAGATCCGGCTGATCATTCGGGGAATTTGCTCGTTGGTAACAGGAACACTGCATCAGAGCGAAAACATTGAAGCCATCAGCATCGTAGACCGTTACCTGGAACACGGAAGGGTTTTTATCTTTCATCAGGGTGGGAAGGAAAGGATATATCTGTCATCGGCCGACTGGATGACGCGAAATCTTGATTTCCGTTCAGAAGTGGCCATGCCGGTGCTCGATCCGCGAATCGCCAAAACAATAAAGCAGACAATGGAAATACAATGGTCCGACAATACCAAGGCGCGGATTCTGACTCCTATGCAGGAGAACACCTATGTGAAGGCGGGGGAAAAACCTTCGGTGCGCTCCCAGTCAGAAATCTATCAGTATCTTACCCGCTCAACACAATCGAAGTAAGAATGAAATTCGCCGCAATTGACATAGGATCCAATGCCACGCGGCTTTTATTTTGTAACGTAATTTCCCAAAACGGGAAATCCCCGGTTTTTAAAAAGGCGGAGCTGATTCGCGTACCCCTTCGCCTGGGAGAAGATTCCTTTATCCGGGGAAGAATCGGAAAAGATAAAGCGGATAAGCTGGTAACAGCGATGCAGGCATTCAAATACCTGATTAAAGTATATGATGCCATAGACTACCGCGCCTGTGCTACTTCGGCTATGCGTGACGCCGAGAATCGCTGGGATATTGTGGACAGAATTCGCAAAGAGACCGGTATCCGGATAGAAATCATTGACGGCAAAACGGAAGCGGATATCATTTATGCCAACCACATAGAGAAGTACCTGGAAAACGGACAGTCTTATCTCTATATTGATATTGGAGGGGGAAGCACGGAGATAACGCTGTTTTCCAACGGAAAAGTGGTCGCGTCTCAGTCGTTCAACGTGGGAACTATTCGCATGCTGCATGAGCAGATCGACAAGGAATACTGGGCCTATTTTAAAAAATGGGTGAGAGAGATTTGCGAAGGAAAAGGACCGGTAACGGCCATCGGGTCGGGTGGAAACATTAACAAGCTCTTCAAAATGACACGTAAAAAGGAGAGCAAGCCGCTGCCTGTTTCAAGGATCAGAGAGGTGTGTGAAATGGTAGAATCGTACGCCTATGAAGACCGGGTGCGGGTGCTGGGACTGAATCCTGACCGTGCAGACGTGATCGTGCCGGCCTCAAAAATCCTGCTCAGCGTTTTGAAACAATCGCAGGCGGAAAAAATCATTGTTCCGCAGTTTGGTTTATCCGACGGCATTGTTCATCAGTTGTATGATAAATACCGCCAGAAGCAGGTGCACCGCCTCGAAGCCTGATTACTTTTTCAGGCAGTCCGGGGCAGCGGTTACGCCCTTAAACTCTGCACCGCTTTTCAGAAACTCCTGAACGCGTTTGAACTTCTCACTGCCGGTATTGAGTGCAATAATTTTTTCATAACAGCACTTGGCATAAGCGTATTCTTTGTTGGAGAGGTAGTACGATCCCAGGTAATCATAAGCTTCTTCCAGGTCTTTTTTGTTTTTTTCAACCTCTTCGGGCTTCACCAGCTCAATCACTTTGGTATAGAAGGGAAGGGCCAGCCCTTTCATCACTTTACCTGTATCCTGTGCGGCGTTGCAGCGGCCTCTCCACACATATCCGAACGGAATCCCGCTTTGAAGGCGAATGTAGCCGGCGAACGCAGAATCTCCATATACGTATTGTTTGGAGTAATACAGTGAGCGGCCCAGGTAGTAGTAGTCGTTCGCCACAATCTTCTTTCCGCAGAGGATTCGTTTTTGATACCACACTGCAGCGTCAGCGTGTTTTTTCATTTTGGCGTAAACGCCACCGATCTCGGCCGCCATATCACAGTTGTTGCTGTCAATCGCAAAGGCTTTCTTGAACATTTCAGCAGCCAGGGAATCTTTTCCTGACTTCTGGTAAAACTTTCCGTAATAATCATAATCTCTCGCGATAACCCGGTCCGGGGTCTGCTTGGCAAGGTACGTTTCCATGGTGGACATTCCGTTGGCCATATCACCAATTTCATAATAGCAGTATCCGATAAGCCGAAGCACTACCATATTGGACGGAACCTCTTTCTGTACTGCTTTAAGGACATCCAGTGCCTCGGTATATTTTTTTGCGATGTAAAGAAAGATCCCATAGCGCACCCTGGCGGAAATACTGCCGGTGTTGAGCTCAAGGTATTTTTTGTAATCCTCAAGTGCTTTTTCGATCTGGCCCATTTTGTTATAGGCTTCCGCACGCTCGCGGTACGCCGGGGCAAAATTGGGTTCAAGTGTTATGGCATCCGTAAAATATTTGGCGGCCTCCGAAGGATTATTCGCGCGCATGTACAGAATACCGCGACGAACAAGGGGCTTTGGCGAGGTTTTGTCTGCAGCCGCTGCCTTTTTGTACTCTTCAATGGCCGCACTGCCGTCTGTGGTGTTCTGCTCAAACAAAGCGTCGCCGTTCAGTACCAGGCTTTCCATGTTTTTAGGATTGATCGCCAGTGCCTTGTTAAGGTAGGAAAGCGCCTTGGGAACATCCTTTATCGGAGCATAAACATAGGCTTCGGCTATTTTCAGGTACGTATTTACCTGATGTAATTTTTGGGTTTTGTCATTTTCTACAATGGAAACTGCCTTGAAAAAATGGGTTCCGGCCTCTGCGGATTTTCCCTTGTACCAGAACACTTTTCCAATTCCGGCATGATTGAGCGGAAAATTAGGGTTCACGGAAGCGCCTTTGTTGTAAAATAAAAGCGCCGAATCCAATTCCTCCTGGCGGAAGTAATTCTCTCCCAGATAAAAGTAGTTCTCACCGTTATTCGGCGCCTGTTGAATCAGCCGGACAAGGGTTGCTGCCGCTTTCTCGTATTGTTCATTGTCCGAAAGACGAATGGCGTCCTTAAGAGACTGTGCATGAAAAGGAACCACTGACCCGGTCAGGAGAACAGCAAGAAGGATCACTTTTTTCATATAACTGTTTTTCAGTAAACGGAGAGCGAAAATACAAAATCAGGGTTACTGTTTAACTTCCACAATCCGTAGCGGCATGGTGGCCGGTACTAGACCCGATTTCAGTATAATTCGCTGCCCTTTTTCACCTGCAATAAAGGCAGCAAACCCTGTGCCAAGGCCTGCACCTACCTCAACCTTAACAATATACACGTCTCGAATCAGGGGATATTGTCCCTGAGCCAGATAGGCCTGATACGGTTCAAAATACTCTTTAAACGGACCCGCGGAAATAGGCAGCACCCGCACCTTTTTCAGAAAGGAATTGGAAAGAGAGTCGTCGCGGTCACTGAGCCAGTTTACCCCTATAACCCCGATAGTGTTGGGATGTGCCGCTACATAATTGATGACCTCTTCATTGGATTTAACGGCAAAGCAGTTGCCGGGAAACTCGGCCCCCGCTTTCATCAGGGAATCTTTCATGTACCTGGCATTGCAGGAAAGTGCGTGATCAAAAACCATACGCAACGAATCTCTGTTCCCCATGGAATCCAGCTGGGCAAAGGTTTGCAACTCCCCGCTGAGTATCTGCCGGATCTGTGGCACGCTTAAACCGCGGAGTTTATTGTCGGGATGAACGATAAGGGCTACGCCGTCATATGCAATTTTGATATAGGTGGGATCCACCTTGCGCTGTTTCACCACCTGCTCTTCCTGTGCGGTTAGTTTACGCGAAAGAATGGCGAACCGTATTGAGTCTTTCAGTAATAAGCCCACTAGCGAATCTTCGTGGGTATAGGTAAAATGTACATCTGCATCCACATACAACTGCTCAAAAGTCATTTCTTCCGCATCCATGATAAGCCGGTAGGAATCATCGGCGCCCACGCGAACGCTGCCCGAGGTGGGCGTATCAGAATTATTCCTTTTTGTAGTGCCGGAACTGCAGCTGTGGATGAGCAATACAGCCAGCACAACGGTAAGGCACCAGAAGGTAACAGATCCGCGATTCATAGTTCCTTGTTTTGATTTTGTTCTTTACGATGTGCCCTGTATAACATGGAGGCGCGGAAAACAGCGTAGGCAAGAAACACACAGCCCCACAGCATTCGGTACTTGCTGATATGTTCCATTAACAGATCGGTGAAGATGAAAACGAACCCCGTTACGGTGTACAGCACGATCATGAACAGGGTGATTTGCTTTGACATGTCGGGATATAATGCGCCCCGGAAGTGGTAACAACCGGGGCGCGAATGAAACTTATTTCAGGTTAAAGGTAACCGGAATGAGGTAACGCACCTTAACCGGTTTACCGTTTTGTTTTCCGGCATTCCACTTGGGCATCTGCGAGATCACACGCTGCGACTCGGCACTCATGGCCGGACAGGCATTCACGCCTTTTTTTACCGCCACTTCAGAAATGGAACCATCTTTACCTACCACAAACTCAACATATACTTTTCCGGAGATCTGGTTCTCTTTACACATCTGCGGGTAGTTTATGTTCTTCTGGAGGAACTTATACATTTCAGCTACGCCTCCCGGAAATTCCGGTTGCTCCTGAATGGCGGCCGTTTCGTATACCGTATTGTCTTCTGTTTCGGTTGGCGTTTCCACAATCGGCGGAGGTCCGTCATCACCTTCCTGGGTGATCGTTCCCACGTTCTCTGTTTTTACTTCTTCCTGTGTGGGAGGCGGTTCTTCGTCTTCCTGCTCAGAGGGTTCCGGAGGAACAAAACGAACCGAACTCACAGGAGGAGGAGGAGGAGGAGGGGGGGGAGGAGGAGGGGTTTCCTTCTCTTCCATACTGGGCGGCTCGGTGAGCTCTACCATTTTATCGGTCAGTGGCACTTCCACTACTTCTTCCGGCGTGAGCAAGGTAATGATAGTGGGAATGGAAAGAATGAGGGTGATCCCCAGCACAGTGGAGAGCAAAGCCAGCCCCATCACACGACCATACCCTCTTCGGATCTGAAACGCCCCGTAATCGGTGTGGCGCTGTTCAAAAACAAGGTTGTTGCGGGCCGCCTGGAGGACGTTGGTCCATCCTTTATCGTAAGACAAACCTACGATAATCAGCATGCCAATGATAAGAGTGATAATCATGGCGTTTCAGTTTTTATTTAACTCCCAGTTTAGTTAATACGTCCTTTTCAGAGTCGGAAATGTCAACGATCGCATACTTGCCGATCTGCGCAATACTCATCTCGTCCACCATATCAATCACATTTTTATAACTCGCTTTGGGGTCGGGCTTGATGATCACGGTTAGTGTAGCCTGATTTCCTTTGAGTTTCTCATCACCGGACTTGGCTTTATGTATTTCATTTTTCCGGAAATCATACAGCTTCTGAATGGAATCGTCGCTGATCTTTCCTTTCATGGCCTTTACTTCTTTTTCAATTTCCCTGAAAAGATCAATGATCCCTTTCTGTTTTTCGAATAATACCTTCCGGATGCCTTTGGTCTGGTCAAAGGAAGTCTCTACAACGGGCGTACTGCCGTCGGGGTTAAGAACACCTTCGTAGTAGAACATGCGGTCGTTGTCTGCGAGCATAATGGTGATCACATTCTTCACCTTTATGTGCGCCGTGTCGTCCTTGTCCTTGATGGGCATGGTTATCTCCATGGTAGTAGGCTTGGAGAAGGTAGCGGTCAGAACGAAGAAGGTCAGCAGCAGAAAACCCAGGTCCACCATGGGGGTCATGTCTATCCTCGTAGAGGATTTTTTTGCCCGCCGCTTCTGGTGTTTACCTCCGCCTCCGCCTCCGTCATCACCTGTTTGAACATCTGACATATCCGTAATTAATTAGTGGCCGGCCCTTCCAGGCTGGTCAGCAGGTTAAACTTATGAATTCCGATCTCCTCCAGCTGGAATGTTCCGATCACCTCTTTCACCGCGATGTAGTCTGATCTTCCGTCGCCCTTGATGGCGCAGCGCAGACGGTTGTATTCTTTCGGTGCACTGAATCCCTGCTTCTGATAGAACTGGGCAGAAGCCAGGCGGGAGAAATTGATCCAGTCTTTAAGCTGATTAGTACTGGCTTTGGCAGAGTCAACGGGGATGCCCTTGTTGGATGCATAGATATTGCTGCGCTCCGTTTCAGAAGCATTGATAATATCTTTCATCTGCGTCATGGGTCCACCGAAGGACTGCATAAGTGAAAAGCGCTTGATCTCTTCTTCAGTAAATGTGATCTGGTATTTACTTCCCATCATCTGGAGCAACTCAGAACGGATTGCTTTATTATCAATGTTGAAGAACACGCGGCCGACACTGTCAACGGTCACGGTCAGAACATCTTTATCCGGAACAGGAATGTTTTTCTGGGAAGAAGGTATAGTTACGATCACGGGCTCTTCCGCACGGAACTGGGCGGTGAGCATGAAGAAGGTCACCAGCAGAAACGCAAGATCCACCATTGGCGTCATATCCAACTCGGGACTGTTCTTTGGCATTTTGATCTTTGGCATAGATCCCCTGCTTTTAGTATAGTGATGACATTTTCATTAAAATTCCATACTGCCGCTTAATTTTTTGCGGCAAAGGTTTGAGACACAGAGAATCCGGCTTCATCAATACCATAGGTGAGCGAGTCAATACGGTTGGTGAAATAGTTGTACATCACAATGGCGATCGCCGACCCGCCGATACCCAGCGCCGTATTAATAAGCGCCTCAGAGATACCGGTAGAAAGAGCTACTGTGTCAGGAGCACCGGCTTGTGCAAGAGCCTTAAAGGCCTTGATCATACCGAGTACGGTTCCCAGCAGGGCCACCAGCGTGGAAATGGTGGCACAGGTGGAAAGAATAATCATATTCTTGGAGAGCATGGGAAGCTCCAGCGCAGTGGCCTCTTCCAGCTCCTTCTGAATGGCAGCCAGCTTTGCTTCTTTATCCATGGAGGAATCTTTGTCTACGGCCTTGTACTTCTCAAGTCCGGAACGGAGCACATTGGCCACAGAACCGCGCTGGCGGTCGCATTCTTCAATGGCGGCGTCAAACTGTCCGTTGGAAATGAGATTGCGTACGTTGCGGATGAAGCGCTCAACGTTGCCGCGCCCTTTGGCTTTAAAAATGGTGAGAAAGCGCTCAACGGAGAAAGCAATGATGGTGAGCACAATGGTTATGAGAAGGGGAACAATAGGACCTCCCTTGTAAACGAGTCCGTACCAGCTTCCGATACCTTCTTTGATGGGATGGCCTTTGTCGGGATCTCCTCCCTCAAAATTGTCCGGGCTACCCAGTACAAACATGTAAAACCATACCGATAATCCGAACAGGACCGGAATAACGATGAATGGCAGGATGGACGACAGTGATCCTGATGATTTTTCGTTGCTCATAATTAATTGGTTTTTAAGGATTAATGGATTCTGTAATTGACCTTTTTTTAGGGTCGCCAAACTTACTAAATCTATTTAAGACGTGAAAATTAAGGAATTAGCGTGCGTTCGGTACAAAGTACGTGTCATTTTAACTATCCGTCAATCAGCATCTTATAACTGGCAGAGAAAATCCCATAACTGGGTCTCAGACCTGTTTAACTGGATGGGGGAGTATTTTTCTGACCGGCTCTTTCCTTCCGGTAGGTTCGGATCACCGGAATGATGGTGATGATGATGAGAAAGATGAGGATGTATTCCAGGTTTTCTCTAACGGCCGGCACATCTCCCAGCAGGTATCCGGTAATACCGATGCTGCCGATCCAGGCTACGGCACCACTGATATTATAAAACGTGAAGCGGGCGAAATTCACCCGGATCACTCCCGCAAGAATGGGTGCAAAGGTTCGAATGATGGGAAGAAACCGGCCGAGTATCAGCGCCTTTGCCCCGTGTCGCTGGTAAAAGCTGCGGGTAACTTCGAGGTATTTCTTTTTAAAAATCAGCGAGTCATCGCGTTTGAATAATGGTGGTCCTACCCGGTAACCGAACCAGTAGCCGGCAATATTACCGATGATAGCCGCTGCCATCATACAGGGCAGGAGCACATAAATGGAAACACCAAGCAGTTCCGGCTGTGAAGCGCATAACAGGCCGGAGACGAATACGAGGGAGTCGCCCGGAAGAAAAAATCCTACGAACAGTCCGGTTTCTGCGAAAATAACGAACAACAGGAGCACCAGCCCTCCCTTGTGAATAATGGTTTCAGGGTTGATCAGTTCTTTGAGAAACTCCCACGCTTCAAGCATCTTCAGGCGACTCTTTAAATTCTCCTTCCCATTTTGCAATTACTACAGTGGCCAGGCAGTTGCCAATCACGTTTACGGACGTTCGTGCCATATCCATCAATTCGTCAATGCCGAGTATAATGAAGATCGGCCAAACAGGAAGTCCGAAGGAAGCAGCGGTTCCCAGCAGAATCACCAGCGAAGCGCGCGGAACACCCGCCACTCCTTTACTGGTGATCATCAGGGTCAGCACCATAATGAGTTGTTCTTTCCACGACATATCAATTCCGGCTACCTGTGCCACAAATACGGAGGCAAGAGAAAGATAAAGCGTGGTACCGTCGAGGTTAAAACTGTATCCTGTAGGCAAAACAAAAGCAACGATTTTTCTTGGAACACCAAATTTTTCCATGTTTTCCATGGCTTTAGGAAGGGCGGCTTCTGAGCTGGTGGTTGCAAATGCAATGGAAACAGGTTCGGCAATGGCGGAAATGAACCGCCGGAGCGGTATGCGAATGATAAGGGCTACCGGCAGTAATACAAATGCCAGAAAGAAGATGAGCGCTCCGTAAAGCGTGAACAAGAGCTGAAACAAGTTGACAAGTATTCCCAGTCCCATATGACTTACCGTGTATGCAATGGCAGCGCCTACGCCCACGGGCGCGAAATACATCACTACTTTGGTAAACTTAAACATCACCTCTGCCAGACTCTCCGAGAAATCCAGCATGGGTTTTCGCTTTACTTCATTCACGAGCGCCAGTCCGATGGCAAACAGAACACTGAAAATGACAATCTGCAGCACTTGTCCTTCTGCTATCGACTTGGCAATGTTTTCTGGAAAAATGTGCAGGATCACCTCCTGGGTGGTTTGTTTCACCGCCACGAGTTCTTCCCGGTGCTCTGTTCCTTCAGGAATGGTTACGCCAACGCCGGCCTGCGTAAGATTGATGGCGGCAAGTCCGACAAAAAGAGCGAGCGTTGTAACAATTTCGAAATAGAGAATAGACTTGAGCCCCATTCGTCCGACCTGCTTCAGGTTGGAATGTCCCGCAATACCCACTACCAGCGTGGAAAAGATAAGCGGGGCAATAATGGTTTTGATTAGCTTCAAAAATATTTTACTGCACACCTGCAGATGGGTGGCAATGTCAGGAATATCGTGCCCCACTTCAACGCCCAGAAACATGCTGTAGAGGATCCAGGCGGTCAGGGATTTTTGTTTAAATACAAAAAAACCGAACGTAAGCAGAACAATTAGCCGGAGAGGGACCAGCAATGCCGGGGGAAGTCCGAACCAGCCGTTTTCTTCTGCAAGCATAAGTACGCCGTAGACCGAAACGATCAATAGATAAATAATAGAAAGGCGTCCTTTATTCATGGCGATGCGCGCATGCGGGATATGAAATCTATTTTACTATTTCTATCCCCAGCAACAGGTCAGGATATATACCCAGTGCAATAAGGAAGACCACACACACCAGCAGGATCATCCGGTGTGGTACGGAAAGCTGAACATCCTGCGAATCCGGCTCTCTGTAATACATGCAGATGATCAGGCGGAAATAGTAATACACTCCCACCAGCGACCCGAGGATTCCCACCACTGCCAGCAGCACATGCCAGGGCATGCTGAGCTGAAGGAGGGAGGAGAGGATGCTGTACTTGGCAAAAAAGCCGGCTACCGGAGGAATTCCTGCAAGCGAGAGCATTCCCACCGTGAGGGAGAATGCCAGCAGCGGACTTTTCTTCGCAAGACCGTTGAACTGATCAAAGGTGTTGAATCCGGTGGCGATGAGCGCCGTGAACGCAATGAAAGAAGCAAGGGCGTAAGCTGCGGCGTAATAGAAAAGAGCGCCAACCGCATCTATATTCATTGCGATGATGGCCATAACCATGAATCCGGCATGTGACACACCGGACCATGCGAGCATCCTTTTCACACTTTGCTGGTAAACAGCGGTTACATTTCCGATGATCAGGGAGAGGGCGGAGAGCACCATTAACACATTCATCCAGGTGTCGTTCACCCCGGTCATGGAATAAGCCATCAGCCGGAAAAAAGCCGCAAAGGCAGCGGTTTTCACAATGGTGGCCATAAAAGCGGTAACCGGTGTGGGTGCTCCGGTATATACATCGGGAGCCCAGGTATGGAAAGGAGCGAGTGAGACCTTAAAGGAAAGTCCGGCTACAATCAGGAGTACACCGGCATAAAGGAAACCGGGATGTGGAACAGAGGTAGTGTGCAGTGCATTGCTGATTGTCTGGAGATCGAGACTGCCGGTGGCGCCGTACAAAAAAGCCAATCCAAAAAGAAGGAAAGCGGAGGCGAAGGCTCCCATGAGAAAATACTTGAAGGCACTTTCGTTGGATTCCAGGGAATCTTTTTTACTGCCCGCCAGCACGTATACGGGAATGGAGAGAATTTCCACACCAAGGAAGAACATGGTGAGGTTGTTAAAGGAAACCAGAACAACTGCGCCGGTGATTGCAAACAGGGTAAGTACGAAATGATCGGAAACGGAAGTTGCGGTCTGGATATATTGGTTAGACATCACGTACCATATGATGGCCATGAAACAGATAAGAATGGTAAATGCCGCTGCGTAATTGTCGAAGCGGATCATATTATTGAATATGGCAGGCAGCGAAGCATTGCCCCATCCGATCACGGAGGCCACGATAGTGGCAAGCATCCCCAGTACCACCAGGGGAAAAATAAGTGAACGCAGTTTTCCCAGTTCTGCAAGCAGGGCCAGCAAACCCACGGAAGAAAGAATGATGAGAGCGTTCATTTAGCGAATCCGGTGCTGTTCAACAATACTTCTACGGCCGGAGAGGCGATGTCCAGCAAGGGGGAGGGGAATACGCCGAAAAGTACAATTACCAGTGCCAATATGGTCAGGATCCATTTTTCGTTGCCGCCGATTTCGGAAAACGAAGAAGTAATGCCATTGGTTTCACCCAGCATGATTCCCTGGTAAGAGCGCAACATGTACACTGCGCCGAGTATCACGGTAAGGCCTGCGAAGATTGCCGTCCATAACCCGTACTGGAAAACGCCGGTGAGAAGCAGCACTTCTCCCACAAAGCCGTTGGTGAGCGGGAGGGCTACGCTTCCCAGCATCACTATGAGGTAAAGCACAGCGAATGCAGGAGCTACGTTGCGGATGCCGCCGAGGTCGGAAATGGTTCTGGTTTTGGTGCGGGAGTCAATGATGTCGGAAATGAAAAACAATCCCACCACATTGATCCCGTGTGCTACCATTTGAATGACCGCACCGGTGATTCCCTGCGTGGTCAGGGAGAAAGTTCCCGCTACAATGAGTCCAACGTGTGCGATGGAAGAATAGGCGATGAGGCGTTTAAGATCTGTTTGAACAATGGCAATGCAGGAGGCGTAAACGATACCGATTACAGAAAGCGTCATCACCAGCCCGCTCCATTCCTGTACTGCGCCGGGCACCACAGGCAAGAGCCAGCGTAAAAGACCATAGGTTCCCATTTTAAGCATTATTCCTGAGAGGAGCATGGTTCCCGGGGTGGGAGCAGAGGTGTAGGTATCGGGCTGCCATGTGTGAAAGGGGAAAATGGGGATCTTGATGGCGAAGGCGAGGAAGAAACACCAGAAGACAAATGTTTGTGCTCCGGAAGAGAGGGCATGGCCGGCGGCGTAAAGATCCCGGATGGCGAAGGAACCTTGTGTATGCCGGTAGAGATAAATAAGTCCGATCAGCATGAAGAGTGATCCGGCGAGTGTGTACACGAAAAATTTAAATGTGATGCGCGCCCGGTCTTTTCCGCCCCAGAGCAGGCAGATGAACCAGATGGGGATGAGGGCAAGTTCCCAGAAGATGTAGAACAGAAAACCGTCCGTGGCAGTAAATACTCCCAGCAGGGCCATCTCCATGAAAAGAATAAGGGCGTAGAAGACGTTTGTGTTTTTGTAATCGTGCCTGAATGAGGTAAGGATGATGAAGGGCACAAGGGAAGTTGTGAGCAGCACAAGTAGTATAGAAATACCATCTGTGTTGAGGGCGATGTTTGCGCCGATGGAACGAATCCAGGGAAGATTACAACCCAGCAGTCCGTTGGGATCCTGCGATTGAAAAACATAAAAGGCGGCAGCCGACAGGCAGAACACAAGCAGAGAAGAAACAAAGGCGAGCCGTTTGGCTTGTGCGGGCGGCGAGACCAAAAGAAGCAGTCCGCAAAGCAGTGGAAGAATGAGAAGCGCCAGCAATAGCATAAGTGGCGTAAAAGTAAGGGATTAGATCATAAAACCGAAGGCTCTGGATCTTCTTTTTAAGCTTGGGGATTTGGATGTACGGCCCGGGTAAGTACGGCCACAGAAAGTCGTCTACTAATCAACGTATTATCTTGTTTTTCAAGGGGAAAGGTATCAGAATGGTGAGGGGGCCGGGCACTTGCAGCGGCAATCCGCAGTAACATACCTGCGGCCGGGAAGCAGACCTGCAAGCCCTCACGCTTCGGCAGGCAGGTTGTTGAAGGTTGCTACTCACCACAGGCTACTCGCCCAATAAAGCTGATTTGCTTGTGATTCAGGGGTATTATTTATCAATGTTACCTCCAGTAATAAAACAGAAACGCACCTGGTTTGATCAGGATAACCGAGCAAGGCAGAGGGAAAGTAATAATTAACGGATCAGAGTTAAATGCAGGTCTTTATTTGTATGGCCTTGTTGTGAACAATATCGAAGTTTGTGTTAAAAGGATGCTGTTAACAAAGTAGCCTTTTCCGGACGTTATTAGAGTAACAGGCTTTGTAGATTCGCCATTATAGAAAAGTTGGAGATTCAATATATTTCTTTTGTCGCGGGCGTGGCAGGGCTTTCTTTCCTGTTAGTAAGCGTTTGTTGTTTTCTGTTTGGATGGCAAAAGACAAGCCTTTATTTATTACTCTCATCGTTGATGCTACTTTTGACTGCTGCAATAAATTTAGATCCATTTCTAAATGTTTGGGATGAGAGGTTCCATGCTTTGGTGGCAAAAAACCTACTTAGTCACCCCCTGAAACCTACTTTGTATGATAATCCTATCGTGCCAATGGCTTATGACCGGTGGGACCGGTATTATATCTGGTTGCATAAAGAGCCATTGTTTTTGTGGCAAATCGCGTTGAGCTTTAAGATCTTTGGAATTAATGAGTTTGCGGTTCGGATTCCCAGTGCAGTGCTGGCCTTTTTTACGGGTATGGCAATCTTTAGAAGTGGAGTTATTATCGGAAATTTTAGAGTCGGGTACATAGGCTTGTTTCTCTTCGTAACCACGGGATTTATCTATCGCCTCGTTTCCGGAAGATTGACGCTGGAGCATAATGACATTGCATTCATGGGATATGTTTCTTTAAGCTATTGGTCGTTTTTGGAATATACCAATAGGAGGTCTTCAAAATGGATAATTCTTATTGGGCTATTCGCAGGTCTGGGGGTGTTGTGTAAGTGGTTGGTTGGTTTATCTGTCTATTTAATGTGGTTTATTTACATCCTAAAAACAGACGGCGCTAAGATAAGGAACGCAGTGCCGAAATTAAAAGCATTTGGAATTTCTACGATTTTGATTTCTACGTGGCTTTTATACGCTTTCATTCATTACCCTGCCGAGTTGGCACGTTCTATGAAACACCATTCCGATCATCTATTCATAGCAGTGGATGGACACACCGGAACCTGGACATACCATTTTGAGCGCATCTATGAGCTGTTCAATTTAAGCTGGGGGCTGGTTGTTCTGTCTATAGTATGCGCATTTTATTTCATGAAGAATAATAATGTGTTTTGGCCCCTGTTGGCGGTAATAATTTCAGTTTACTTGCTGTTTACGGTGGCCGAAACTAAGATGCCCGCATTTACTATCATATTGATTCTGCCCATCTATCTGCTTCTTTCCGTGACATTAGATAAATTGATTTCATTGTGGGACGGGGGGAGACAGAAGGTAGTCGCCACTATTGTGGGCTTCGGAATGTTAACCCTTGTGTTTAGTAGATTGGATATTTCAGCGGTACTTAAAGACTATGCGATTAACTCGGAAGGAAATTATTATTCTTGGAGTTTAATGCACAACCGAAAGATCTTTAAAGACCTAAGGTTGACGAACAATACAGTGTTGTTTAACGTAAAGGGCAGGCACTACATCGAGGCTATGTTCTATACGGACAAGCCGGCCTATAATTTTATTCCTTCTGAAGAACAGGTACAGAAGGTAATCGCCGAGGGACACTCTATTGCAATATTTGTTAATCCGGGAGACACCTTACCGGAATATATTATGAAGGCGAATCCGGTAATGCTTGAGAATAATTTGTTTTTATGTGAGTAGCCGTGTGCCTGACAACACTTGAAGATGGGTTTCCAGACCTAATGGCTCAAGGGGCAATTCGTCACCCTGAGAGGTTTCCCTCGCCAGGGGCTCGGGACAGGCTTCTCGCCTCTTTAGAAACAATTCAGGCTAACTTGCCTGGAAATTCCGCTTAAAATGACCCCCATATTCCGGGGCAAACTGACCCCTGCATTTTTTCAAGTTGATCATGGCTGTTCAAAGTGGAATGTAGGGGTCTATTTGAGCGGAATTTCCTCCATACGCATTGCCAGTCCTGGCAGGCTGGTTGCCGCACCAATTATCCGGAATATGATTAGAAAACGACATTACTGGCATGCATGTATCATAGAAGTCCGGAGTGCCAATCAATCTCCACTGATCTGCATTGTCTAAATAGGTATTGATGCAATCATTATTGATCTCAAAACCGCCATTATAGACAAGGTTCTGTCCGGTAGCATTAAATGACAAACAGATGCCCAGAAGTATTTTTCCGAACATCTGTTTGAGATTGATCATCGCTATTTGATTACTAGAATCTTACCTGTAAATATTTTGCCGCTTTCGGCAGTTACACTATACAAATATACGCCATTTTGAAGCGTTGAGCAGTCTATACTCAGGCTCGATAATTCTGAGGATAAGACATAAGTACATACTACTTTTCCAGTTATATCAGTGATGCTAAGATCTGCATCTTTCATAACGGAATAGTTCAGTACCATCTTGCCATCATTAGGATTAGGGAAGAGATCAAATTTCATTTTTGGAGCATTTTCGTCGAGACCTACCCATCCTATGTCGGTTACTGACACGTCGTCGATATAGTAATATGCAGCACTAATTCCGGGACCACCAACGAACAGAGTGTCGGTAAGAGAATCAGCATAAAAGTTACCAATTGTAATGTACAGTTCTCCTCCTATTGCAAACAAAGTATCTTCAATTAATCTCCAGCCAATATTATTTTGCACGGGGCTAGCAGAATCGCTTTCTATTTGTGGAGGATAAGAAAGAACAAGCCCCGGGCCCGTGATGTTTACCGGAGTTTGAGAAAAATAGGCACCCATTCTGTTTGTTGCATAAGTTGTATTCTCAGCATGGCTAACGTAAAATGCCACATAATATTTTTTCCCCCACTCTAATGTGTCATTTAATTTCACCTGAATATATTCTCTGTAGTTGGATGTCAATACTCTCCAAGTATAAAAGCCACAGTATGCACCTCCGGTTCTTGCGGGTTCAACACCTAATGCATTACTTGGGACTCCGACTGAGACACCGGCACATTGATTGAAATAATCGGATGTAGCACCAGTTGGGTCATACCATGGGTTTGCTTGAAACACTTCCCCCCCCTGGCCAAGCAGTATACACTTCAAAGCTTGGATTCGGCACAAGATTAGTTTGGCCCATAGCGGGTAAGGATAGCATCGCTGACAGTACTGGTGTTATGAATGATACTATAGCCGTTCTCATTTGGTGACAACTAGTTTTTCCGTTTTCACAGTTTTTCCATCTTGCAGGATCTCGTAGAGGTAAACTCCGTTAGGAAGATTAGATTCCTGAATGTCCAGCTGGTTTTCCCCAGCTAGAAGAGTATAGGAACTAATTAGTTTTCCCGTTACATCGCGGATGATGAATGACCCGGTGCTGTTTTCCGGCAGGAAGTACTCCAGTGTCATTTCCCCATTGCTGGGATTAGGGAAGAGATTGGCTTTTATTTTGTCAGTGACCTCGTCCATCCCGACCCAGCCAATATCAACCACAGAAACGTCGTCGATATAATAATACGATGTGTTCCATCCATTCCCGCCAACGAATATTGTATCAGAATTTGAGTCGTCTTGAAAATTGCCGATTGTAATGTACAATTCTCCTCCAGCTGAAAATAAAGTATCTGTTATTTGACTCCAGCCGTTTTTTGAGAGCAACGGATTGCTAGGAGGATTAAAAATTTGTGGTAGGTAAGACAGGACCTCCCCTGGACCCATATTGCTGACCGGTGTCGGAGAAAAAAAAGCACCAAGATTGCTCGTTGCATATTTCATAGTGTCAGCCAAACTAACATAAAAGCTTACCAGGTATTTTTTCCCAGCAGCCAATGTGTCATTTAGTTTCACCTGAATATATTCTCTACGGTTTGGAATGGCGGCATTAAATGTATAGAAGCCTGCATAGGCAAACCCCACTTGTGCCGCCTCCGTTCCAAAAACATTATTTGGAACATCTACAAAACCAGTGGCACATTGATTAAAATAATCTGAAGTGGTTGACGTGGGGTCGTACCAAGGAATCGCGTTGTTCAATTGACTGATGCCTGTAGGACAAGAACTCATCGTCTCAAAACTAGGGTTAGGCACAAGGTTGGTCTGTGCTCCTGCTAACAAGTATGCGAAACAAATACTCAACAGTATGATTGTTCCTTTTCTCATTTAGCCACCACGAATTTGTCTTTTTTGATAGCTTCTCCGTTTTTAATAATCTCATAGATGTATACTTCGTTAGCTAGACGAGTTTCATTGATATCCAGTTCGTTTTCTCCAGTACAGGTAAAAACGTTGCTTATTTCAACATACCCGGAAACCGATGGAAATGTAATATTGAATGTTCCATTATCCAAATGAGATATTGCGCCTGGCGCCGCCGTTGTTAA
>JADZBD010000026.1 GCA_020852255.1 Bacteroidia bacterium
AAACAGCCATGATCAACTTGAAAAAATGCAGGGGTCAGTTTGCCCCGGAATCAGGGGGTCAATTTGCTCCGGATTAGAGGGGTCAGTTTGCCCCGGAATCAGGGGGTCAGTTTAAGCGGAATTTCCAGAAAGATACATTAATCGAAAAATGGGAGCGATTTGTATTCATTCTTTCATTCGCAATTCTAATCGCATCTGGACTGATTGAATTCTTTGCTCCATGCTGGACAATCTCCTACCCGACAATTTTTTCTATCGTAACTGGACTGGCTGGCGGTTTCATCGCCACAATTGTTGTTTTATACTTCGAAAGAAGACACGAACAAAACAAATTAAAAGACTACTATCTAAAATATCAAGGTTGTTACAAACGGGCTGACATCGGACAAGATAATACAACCGACAAAGATTTGGAACCAATGAGGCAAGACAATATTGGACTTTTCATTCGCATGACATACCTCGGTGGACACGAATTCTCTTTAGATATTAATTACTGGAAAAGTGAAAATGCAAAAGCAAAAGGATTTGTAGAGTTCAATCCCAGAGACAAAAAGTCGGCAAAAGGAAACTATCGGTACACTCAAGGACGCAATTACATAGGACAGGAAACCCATTTTGGACAACTCCAATTGTCTTGGGACGATAATAAAAAAGAGATGATTGTATTTTACCACCATCAGTATCCCCGAAAAATCCCCTTCAACCCAGACAACAATAGAGGCTGGGAAGTATGGACAAAAGTAGATGACAACTACTGCAAACAATAACTCCTGCATTGACAGTTTCTTCGTGTGACTGTCTCGGCTGACAACTTTTCCATCGACTGCTTTTCTAGCTGGACAGTTCCGCACTTTTTCATTTCGTTGTTCTCGGTCGACAGCCACGACAGAAGAAACTGTGCCTAACAGCAAGTTTGCGCTATGCGGGCAAAATCGTAAATTTGGTGTTCGGTTTTTCTACGAGCATTTGTCTTGGCAGACAAATCCTTCTCCGAAAACCCGCACATCGCAAACTTGCGGAACGTTAGTGCCAATGCAAAAATGACGACCTTGCATAAAATATTAGTAATAATATTCTCGACCATTTCGAGTTTAACATGCTATTCTCAAAACCCAGCTGACACGTTAAAGGTTAATGACACAATAAACAGGCTCATATTTGACATTCCTGACATGTCATTAACAATCTGTCCCACAGGTGACGGAATAACATACAACCAATATGTTGGCGAAACTATCGCTGGTTATACTATGGCTAGTGGCTGGAGAAAGGACACTATAAACGGAGGGTTTAACAAAGAAGTATATGTAAACCCGTTTACCAGCGGGCTTGAAAACAAAAGATTTGAAAAACAAAGTCAAGACGGGAATTGTGATTTTTTTTACTATACGGTTGGAAAGAAATTTACAGGCGTAATCTGTGATACCTTGACTTCTTATTATACCCGAGAAAAAATTGTATTCAATGCAACATGCATCAACGGTATGCTGCAAGGACAAGGAACTTTGACAACCGTGAAGCAAAACAAATTAATCGCAAAATGTTTTTTTGAAAACGGAGAAATAATTGGAGAGTGTGTATCGTGGGATTTAGCCACACTTGAGGAGACTCGAGTGACATATGTAAAAGGAAGCTATCATTGGACAAAATATACCGTGATAGACAAAGACGGAAAAATAATTGAACAACGCTCTAAATAAATATATTGCACTGGCACTAACACGGGTTTTGCGTTAGTGGGCGGACAGGTGACAGCGTGTACCGTGTGTGATGCATCAGATGTGAGGTTTCGGTTGGAAAGGTTGACAATGCTGCTCTTCGTTGAGGGGGAACTCACTCCATTAGGCGTGTTTACAAATTCTAAATGATACCCCCGTGTGTACAGTCGTTTTTCAAGAATGCACGAACTCATGCCGCTGAGTACGATGATCAGGGCAAAGATTAGTTTGAATGCTCCGTTTAAACGTATGATGACGGAAACTATTTCGCTTTGAACTTGGCAATAGCATTGCGGGTGAAATCGCTTAGCACCAGCCGGCCGCTCATGGCTGCACGTTCCGAAAGCAGTTTGTCCCAGTGCTCTGTGCCTTCCCACATTACCTTCTTGAGTTCTGCCATGGCCTCCGGTGAACTGCTCGTCAGCTGCCTGCATAAGTCCTGAAGCGCCTTATCCATGGATGCCGCGTCGGGAAATACTTCGGCATACAATCCGTGCTCCTTCGCCCATAACGCACTTTGCCAGGCAGTGGCATTGATGGAAAGCTGTGCATATGCCGCAACACCCGTTTTTCTTTCTACGGCCGGACCAATCACAAACGGCCCGATGCCGATCGCCAGCTCACTTAGTTTTACCTGCGCCGATTCTACCGCAAAGGTGTAATCTCCGGCGCTGGCAATCCCAACGCCGCCGCCCACCGCTTTACCCTGTACCCTCACCAGCACAAACTTGGGTGCCTTACGCATGGCGTTGATCACACCTGAGAATCCGCTGAAGAATGTTTTACCGGCCTCCGCGTCGTGAATCGCCGCCAGCTCATCAAACGAAGCACCCGCACAAAATGCTTTCTCCCCCTCGCTGCGGACAAGTATCACCTTTACAGAATTATTCTTTCCGGCCGATTCAATCGCACCCGACAGCTGACGCAGTATAGAACCCGGAAGGGAATTGCTCTGCGGATGAAAGAAGGTGATGATCCCAACACCGTCCCTGATTTCTGTACCTACAAATGCTTCCATTCTTCGAAAGTACTAAATTAAAAAACCCGGAGACTTTCATCCCCGGGCCCCAAAAAACAAACCTGTTATTCCATTCTGCCGTTCTGAGCGGTATGCCTTCAAACGGATTAATTGCCCTTAAAAGAAGGAATCTTCCCCTCCTTGATGAGCTTCTTCGTATTCTTTTTATGCTCCTCGTAATTCCCAAAACATAATGCATCCAGCATCTCCTTCTTCGTCATCACCGGGTTCCCCAACTCCTTCCGGATCTGCTCTCCGCAACGCTCTACAAACTTCTCAAAACGCTCCGGCGCCCAAATGTAATCACGCTTCATCCAGTCGGGCTTCGTACGGTCAATCTGAAATTCATTCGGCAGATCGCCGTTGATCTTTCCTTTTACGGATAAACCTTCGTATTTTTTCGGAAGGCCGCGCATGTCAAAAATAAATGGCCGGGATATGTTGATCACATGGGTGCGTTTTTTTGGATCAACCATCTGCAATCCCTCCACTTTCAACCCCTTCTTCTTAAGGGGCGAAACTTTGTCCTCAAACCGTTTGAGAATGTCGTACATGATTAAAAGTATTAAAGGGGCTACGAAGTTATACCGAAAAAAAGTGCCGGAATAAACTATTATACCAGCATGCAAATTTACGCCATAAATGCTCTGAATGAGCAGATGAAGCGACTAATTTCAACGCTTAAGTAGGAGGCTTGAACTTTCGGATCAGTTCATTCTTGCTGGTGTCGTAATTCGTTGAAAATAAGATAGATATGATTAATTTCGGGCTGATTTTTTTCCCTCCCCCGCCCTTATTGTCTGATAGGGCTTAATTGGAAATCAGCCATAAAGCCTGTAGTTTTAAAGTTAAGTTAATGTTCATGGTGAGATCTTTACTTTTCGCGTTTCTTTTTTCATCTGCATTTCTTCATGCCCAGCAGGGTTGGGGCTGGTATCAGCGGTCGAATATTCCGGCTCCCGGAAGGCACCGTTCGGTAGCCATCACCATCGGAAACAAAGTGTATACCGGTCTCGGTCATGTGAACGCCGTAGTGGATATCCTTTACGGCGACTGGTGGGAGTTTGATCCGGGATCCAACTCCTGGACACAAAAGGCAAATTACGCCGGCGGACCTACCCACCATTCATTCGCATTTACTATTGGCAATAAAGGATATGTTGGAACCGGGCGAATAGCAACCGGCGCTAATACAACGGCCTTTTACTGCTATGATCCTCTTACAAACACCTGGAGTACCAAAGCGCCCTTTGGCGGCTTGGCCCGGCGTGGTGCAGTGGGATTCTCCATCGGGAATAAGGGATACGCCGGAACCGGAAATACCAGCATGAGCGGATACAGCAACGATTTTTGGGAATACGATCCGGCCGGGGATTTCTGGGTGCAGCGGGCCTTCTTTCCGCCCGGCGGCCGTTTCGCCTGCGTTGGATTTTCAATAGGCTCCAAAGGCTATATCGGAACCGGAGAGCAGTCTACTCCTCCCGCCGGAAGCAAGAATGATCTTTGGGAGTACGATCCCGCTACAAATCAGTGGATACAAAAGGCGAATGTTCCCGGACCTAATCGTCTTGCGGCATGCGGTTTTTCCTGCAATGGAAAGGGACTTGTGGGTACAGGCGAAGATTTCCAGAGCGGAAATAATTTTTCAGATTTCCATTGCTTCGATCCTGCAACCAATACCTGGACTACACTGAATGAATTTGAAGGAATTTCCCGGCGCTACATGGTGGGAAGCGGAGTGGGCACGCATGCATTCGTGGGATGGGGTACCAACGGAACAAATTTTAATGACTGGTGGGAACTTGGTTATATGTCGGGGTCGGATGAATTCTTAATTGCAAAGATGGAATGTTATCCCAACCCCGCAACGGATATCATCACCCTGAAAAATGTTCGGGGCGCTCAACTCAGAATTTTGGGATTAAAAGGTGAAAATGTCATGACTGTTCAAGCGGGCCATGACGAGGAGGTAGTCATTGATGTCCGCCACTTAAGAAGGGGTGTGTATGTTATTTCTGTGGAGCATCCCGGAGAGACGGTTCAAACCATCAAACTCGTAAAGCAGTGAAAGGTGTAAGCGCGTGTATCTTTTTCCTCTGTGCTGTTCTTGGCGCAACGGCGAATAACGACTGGATAAAAAAAGAGGCGTTCGGAGGCGGCAAACGCGAACGCCTCGTTAGTTTTTCTATCGGTGGCCGTGGCTACGCTTGTATGGGACAAGACACGGCGGAGATGTTACACCGCGATCTCTGGGAATACGATCCTTCGGTTGATTCATGGACGCAGAAAGCAAACTGTCCGGGTATTCCACGCAGAAATGCCTGTGTTTTTGTGATTGGCACCAGTGCGTATGTGGGAACCGGGATGGACAATGCACTGGCTTCTATTGGAAATACGCTGAGCGACTTTTGGGAATATTCACCGCTGACCAATACCTGGTTGCAGCGGGCATCTTGTCCGATCGGTGGCGGCTGGGGCGCCTATTATTGCTCGGCGTTTTCGATCAATGGTAAGGGCTATGTGGTTTGCGGAAAACTTGGTCCTTCCCAGTACACCAATCAGTGCTGGGAATTTACTCCGTCTACCAATTCATGGCTTCAGAGATCATCCTTCCCCGGCTCTGTTCGTTACGGAACCTATCATTTTGTTCTGAATAACATGGCTTATGTGGGCATGGGTGCGGATGAGAATGCATTTGCGTCGGATATATGGGCTTATAACCCGTCAATGAATTCCTGGTCGTCCATTGGAAATTTTCCCGCCGCCGCCCGCTTCAGCGGTCATGGTTTCGCTTTGCTGGGGAAGGGATATATACTCATGGGCACAGACGGTGGTTACAAGGACGAGCTTTTCGAATACGATCCGCAGTTCAACAGCTGGGTGCAGCGGAAAAGCTTTGAGGGAGGAGGAAGAAGAAACGCCATCTGTTTTGTGATCGGCAACCGTGCGTACGCCGGCGCGGGTAAAGGTTCTACCGGATGCCGCAGAGATTTTTGGGAGTACACCCCTTTTGCCCCTCTGAGCGTAACGGAGTTTTCGTCCGGCGATTTCCCCGCTAAATTATTTCCTAACCCTGTTGAAACCACCGCAACACTGGATCTCCGGCTGCCGGAAGGCGAGCGAAGCTACAGGTACCTGATCACCGATGTTCGCGGTCAGCAGCAACGGGAATCGTTAACCTGCGGCGCTTCCACAGTGGAGATCCGGAAGGGAAACCTGATCACAGGCAGTTATTTTCTGCAGGTGTTCACCGAGACAGGATTAGTCACCACGGTTCCCTTCATCGTCAAATGATCTTTATGAAAAAAACACCATTCGTTTTCTCGCTTACTCTTTCTCTGTTGATTTTATCCTCCTCCTTCGCTCAGGGCGTTTGGACCCAAAAGGCCGATTATCCGGATGATGCACGTACGGCAGCCTGCGGATTTGTGATCGGGAACGGAGGATACCTGGGCTGTGGATTCGACTCCGCATCTTTCCGCAGAAGTTTTAATGTGTACAATCCCGCCACTAATATGTGGCTTACGGTTTCCAGCCTGGGAGGTGTGAACGGCAGCGGACTGTCGCGGGATGCCGCGGTGGGATTCTCGATTGGGAACAAAGGGTATGTGGGAACCGGACAAGGATCCATTCCCTATCTCAACGACTTTTGGGAATACAATCCGGTGAACGATACCTGGACTCAGAAAATGAGTTTTCCCGGCACTGCAAGGAGAAAAGCAGTGGGGTTTTCCAACGGAGCTAAAGGATATATCGGACTCGGTCAGGATGCCGTGGGTTTCAAAAATGATTTTTACGAGTATGACCCCGGAAATAATAACTGGACTGTTAAAGCGGTATTTCCCGGTACTGCACGGCAGCTTGCCGTTGCTTTTGTGATTGGCACCAATGCGTATGTAGGCACCGGCGACGACGGGGTGAACAAAGCGGACATGTATAAGTTCAACACGCTCACCAATACCTGGAGTCCGGTGGCTGCGTTTCCGGGACTGCCCCGGAAG
Organism: Bacteroidia bacterium; assembly: GCA_020852255.1. NCBI lineage: Bacteria > Pseudomonadati > Bacteroidota > Bacteroidia > Bacteroidia bacterium. The sequence goes on from JADZBD010000026.1 coordinate 6,741, forward strand.
GGAGCCTGCGCGTTTGCGCTGGGGGGCTACGGGTTTGTGGGAACAGGGTACGATAATACACTGAGCAATGTGGCCGATTTCTGGAGGTATGATTCCAACAACAATGCATGGTCTATGGTTGCCGCATTCGGCGGAGGTGCGCGCAGTAATATGGTAGGAATGATGATCGGAGGACTGGGATACGCAGGAACCGGATACGAAGGATCGGTAAAAAGGGACTGGTGGGAATTCAATCCGCCGCTGGGAGTAGAGGAGGAGTCCTCGCTTGTTTTTTCTGTCTATCCGAATCCGGTAATTGATCATTGCACCGTTAGCCTGACGGAGCCGCTGACGGATGGTCTGCTTACAATTTATGATTTGCAGGGCAGGAGAGTGCATCAGCAAACAGCGGAGGGAATACAGATTCTTGTCACACCCTACGGGTTACCGGCCGGAACATATTTTCTGGAAATCAGTGAACCTGCCCGGCGGGCAGTAAAAAAAATGTTGGTTCTAAAATAGAACCACACGTGCCCTTGCCGGGTAAAAAATCTTTTGCTCCTTCGCTTTTGTGAAAAAGCGATTGCTTTTTATGGGATTGCTCATGGCGGTAAAGTTTGTT
>JADZBD010000027.1 GCA_020852255.1 Bacteroidia bacterium
CCTTCGGGCACCCCGGGTAGCGTTTCGCGCAACAACCTTCCCACACTCACCCCCGCCCTTCGGGCACCCCGGGTAGCGTTTCGCGCACCAACCTTCCCACACTCACCCCCGCCCTTCGGGCACCCCCTCTCTACCGGGTAGAGAGGGGGAAGGGGTTTCTTAAAAATTTAATGGATACTTTGGATGACAGTTTTGAGTGATAAAATTCTTTATTTTTTGTTCTGCCGCATTAAAATGGAAGATTTCTTCATTCCTTAAGCGTAAAACAAAAAGTCCTTTTCCTTCCAGTAGTTTTTGATCCCTGATGGAATCATATTCTTTTGTGAATTGATGTATGGCCCCATCCAATTCTATCACGAGCATTAAGGACGCACAGTAGAAATCAGCTATATAGTAGAACCCATTACGGAACTCATTGAAATAGATAGGATGTTGCCTAAGAAACTTCAATCCGTGAAAACGCTTAGCTCGCAGATAACTCCATAGAAGAATCTCTGCAGGAGTTTGGTTCTTCCGTAATTCACGTGCACGTATCGTCATTTCAGCTTTCATACCAATATCATTTCGCAATACAATTTCCTCCCCTCTCTACCCTGTAGAGAGGGGCAGGGGGGGAGAGTGTGAAAGGGCTTGTGTGAACTATTTCCACTTCCTGCTTGCAAAGATATGCCCATAATGTGTATATTTGTTTTTACAAAATGTGAAAACTATGAAACCCGAAAAAAAGACTGTCAAATTCCGCCTCGGCAGAAACATCCGCCGCCTTCGCGAAGTACATAATAAAAGCATGGAAGTCCTTGCCGACGATCTCGGTATCTCCGTCTCGGGTTTGCACTCCTATGAGAGCGGAAGAACCGAGCCCGATGGCAGCATGCTCATACGCCTGTCCAAATTTTTTAAAGTGGCTATTGATGCCCTGCTAAAATGCGATCTGGACAAAACTCCTCCTTCTAAATTAATACGCCTGGAGAGCAACCGCCTGCTTTTTCCCATCATGGTAGACCATGATGATAATGACCTTGTGGAAGTAATCCCAATGAAAGCCTCTGCCGGATACCTGAACGGATTCTCTGATCCGGAATATATCAGCGAGCTGCCCCGCATGTCGCTCCCCTTCCAGATCGTGGGCAAGCACCGCGCTTTTCCCATCAAAGGCGATTCCATGCCTCCGCTGAAGGACGGCAGCTGGGTGGTGGGAAAATATGTGGAACGAATTGAGCACCTGAAGGACGGCAGAACCTATATTTTGCTCACACGGCACGACGGATTGGTGTACAAGCGCGTGTTCAATACCTTGAAAAAAGATCGTTCTCTTCATTTGCATTCCGACAATAAGATCTATCAGCCTTATAAAGTAAAAGCTGAGGAGATTCTTGAAGCATGGGAGTTCACCTGTGCTATCAATACTGCAGAATACAAGGAGAATGAACTTAATGCCGATAGCATCATGGGAATGTTGAAGAGTCTGAAAGTGGAAATCGGAAGGATCAAGAAGTAGTGTATTCCATCATCGACATCGAAACCACCGGCGGATATGCGCTGCGAAACCGCATTACCGAGATCGCCATATTTAAACACGACGGGGAAAAGATCATTGATGAATTCCATTCCCTGATCAACCCCGAACAACACCTCCCGCCATACATCACCAAACTCACCGGCATCACCGATGAAATGCTCGAGGATGCTCCCCGCTTTTATGAAGTAGCCAAGGAGATCATGCTCTTTACCCGCGATTCCATTTTTGTAGCACACAATGTGGGATTCGATTATGGCTTTGTACGTGAAGAATTCAAAAGCCTGGGCGCTGATTTTTCCCGCCCGAAACTCTGTACCGTACGCATGAGCCGGAAAATATTTCCCGGACATGCTTCCTATTCATTGGGCAACTTATGTAATGCGTTGGGCATTGAGATTCATGGCCGACACCGCGCAAAAGGAGATGCCGAAGCTACCGTGAAACTTTTTGAACGGTTACTGGAAAATGATGCCGAAGGATTTATTGCTAAAGCAGTAAAGCGTCATTCACGTGAAGCCACCCTGCCGCCCAACCTCCCTACCGAAGTATTTGAAAAGATCCCCGAAGATACCGGCGTGTATTATTTCCATGATGCCAAAGGGAAAGTTATTTACGTAGGGAAAGCCATTGACATCCGGAAGCGTGTGCTTTCCCATTTCACCGATAAGAAAAAACGCTTGTCGTTCCTGGATCAGATCCACGACATCACCTGGACCATTACCGGAGGTGAGCTCATTGCTCTGCTCCTGGAGTCCGATGAGATCAAAAAATTATTTCCCATCTACAACCAGGCTCAGAAAAGAACCGGCGGATCTTTTGGCTTGTTCCATTATGAGGATAAAGCAGGAATTCAGCGGCTCCATTTGGGGAGAAAGCAAAATACCCTGAAACCTGTAGCTGCATTTAAATCGTTTGAATCCGGCAGATCCTACGTCATGGAAATGGTACGGGCAAACAATCTCTGTCCCAAGTGCTGCGGATTACAAAAAACACCCGGTCCGTGTTTCGACTTCCAGATAAAAAAGTGCAAAGGAGTATGTGCCGGAAAAGAAGAAATCGCAGAATACAACCAAAGGGTAGCTCACGCCCTGGATCATCTGCTGGAAGAGCTGGGCGACCGGATACTGATTGACAAAGGCCGGCGACCCGAAGAAAAGGCAATTGTTGTGGTGGAAAAAGGGGTTTACAAAGGTTTTGGATACGTCGATCGTGACACTCCCATCTCAACCCTGGAAGAAGCTTCCGCATACATCAGGCCTTATCCGGATAATGCAGACATAAGAAAAATATTGCGGAATTGGATAGAATAAAAAAAGCTCCGCTTTCACAGAGCTAAATGATATTTCCTGCTTTCCTCTGCTCCTTGGTCACTCTGAGCTAAGCGGAAAGGTTATGCCCCGTGCAAACTTGCTTTCTTGGCCAGCAGTTCATCCTTGCTTTCCACTATTTCTTCATTGGGAACACAACAATCCACCGGGCATACTGATGCACACTGGGGCTCGTCGTGGAAACCGACACATTCCGTACACTTATCCGGCACGATATAATAGAAGTCGTTGGACATCGCTTCCTGCGCTGTGTCTGCATCCAGCGTCAGCCCGCTCTTGGTCGTAAAAGTGCCTTTCACCGAGGTCTTGTCCGAGAGCCTCCATTCGGCCCCGCCTGAATAAATGGCATTATTAGGACATTCCGGCTCACAGGCCCCGCAATTGATACAGTCTTCAGTTATCTTGATAGCCATAAAAGGGTGATTTTTAGGTGTGCACAAAAGTAATAAGAATACCTAAAAGTGGTTAATAATTAATACAGATTTTACTGTACTGAAGTGCCTGATTTTTAGCTAAGTTTAACCCCGGAACGGCCTATGGGACCAGCCTCCCTCATACTCCTCATTATTTGTGGTATCGCATTCACCGGCGGGGGTATTCTTATCTCCAAATGGCTTGCGCCTTCTTCCTCCAACCTTCAGAAACTGGACCCCTACGAATGCGGGGTGCCTACGGAAGGGGCAACATGGATACAATATAATGTGGGATACTACCTCTTTGCGCTGATATTCCTGGTCTTTGATGTGGAAATTGTTTTCCTCTTTCCATGGGCCTCAGTGCTCCGGGAGGTAGGAATGATTGCTTTTATCGAAATACTCTTCTTTGTGTTTATTCTGTTTCTGGGCCTGCTCTATGCCTGGAGAAAAGGAGCCTTGAGATGGGTGTAACCGATAACTTCCCCGGACAGGTTAAACAGTGGCCAGGCGGCAGTCTGGTGATCTCCTCTGTTGATAAAGTAGTGAACTGGTCACGCGCTAACTCTCTCTGGCCTCTCGTTTTCGGTACCTCCTGCTGCGCGATTGAAATGATGTCGGCCGCCAGTGCCAGGCACGACTGGTCGCGTTTCGGTTTTGAAGTGGCAAGGGCTACTCCCCGTCAGGCAGATCTGATTATCTGTGCCGGAACCATTGTTTACAAAATGGCACCGGTACTTAAACGACTTTATGATCAGATGCCGGATCCAAAGTATGTTATCGCCATGGGTGCTTGTACCATCAGCGGCGGTCCGTTTTTTTATAACTCCTATTCTGTAGTGCGCGGGGTGGACCACGTAGTACCGGTAGACATATACATTCCCGGATGCCCGCCCCGACCTGAAGCCTTACTTCACGCATTGATAGAATTGCAGAATAAGATTAAAACCAATTCGGTGGTGAAGAAAAAAAATCCCGAAGAGTTCCGCATGCCATGAATAACGACGATCTCAGGACATACGTGAGCGCGCTGAGCGCGGAGATTTCTTTCGAAGAGGGAGGACAATACCTCACGGTGCTTTGCGGGACGAATGAATTCAGAAAATTGATGGAACGACTGCGCTATGATGCCGCTTCGGATTTCGATTATATGTTTTGCCTGAGCGGACTTGACTGGAAAACGCACTTCCAGGTTGTTTATCATCTTGAATCCATGAAAAACGGCCATGGTCTTGTGGTCAAACTTAAAGTGAACAGGGAAAATCCTGAGGCGCCTACTGTGTGCGATATCTGGCGGACGGCAGAGTTTCATGAACGGGAAGTATTTGATCTTTTTGGGATACGGTTTAAGGATCATCCCGACCTTCGGCGACTTTTTCTTGATGATACCTGGGGATTCCCGCTGAGAAAGGATTATTCGGATGATAAAACAATCGTTCAGCTATGAACCTGTTCGATGATCAGCCAACGAAATTTGTAGAGAGCGAAGAAGACTTCGTGGTCAATGTAGGACCCCAGCATCCCAGTACACACGGGGTGCTCCATCTGAAGATTAAACTGGAGGGTGAGACTGTTAGAGATGTGCAGCCCCATCTTGGTTATATTCACCGGTCCATTGAGAAAATGAGTGAGGCGGGTAGTTACCGTCAGTTCTCCTACCTCACCAGCCGGATGGATTATCTGTCCTCCCACATAAATAATCAGGCCTGTGCCCTGGCCGTGGAGAAAGCCATTCAGGTAGAAGTGCCGGAACGTGCACGCGTGATCCGCATCCTTATGGCTGAGCTAACGCGCCTGGCTTCTCATGAACTATGGTGGGGCGCTACCGGGCTTGATATTGGTGCCGTAACACCTTTCTTTTTCAGTTTTCGTGACCGGGAAGCCATCCTCGATATTTTTGAAGAAACCTGCGGGGCACGGCTCACCATGAATTATATGGTGCCCGGAGGTGTTATGATTGATATACATCCCAACTTTCAGCGGCGCGTGAAAGATCTCTTGCCGAAGCTCCGCAAAAACCTGAAAGAATACGATGAGTTACTGACCGGGAATATCATCTTTGAGGAACGTACAAAAGGCGTGGGTTACCTTTCTCCTGAAGATGCCGTTTCTTACGGTTGTACCGGTCCGGTGGCACGGGGCAGCGGAGTACGATGTGATATCCGGAAGAGGTATCCTTACGATGGGTATGAAAAAGTTCAGTTTGAAGAGATCATTGAAACCGGAGGCGACTGTTATGCACGGTACAAGGTGCGTATGCGTGAAATGGAGCAATCGATCCGCATTGTGGAGCAGTTGATAGATACTATTCCGGAAGGGGATTTTCAGGCGAAAACAAAAAATGTGCTCAAGCCGCCTAAAGGAGAATGGTTTGTAAGGGTGGAAACCGCACGGGGCGAGCTGGGAGTTTACCTGGTCTCCGACGGCACGATGCATCCCTACCGAGTGAAATTCCGTTCTCCGAACTTCAGCAATCTTTCTGCACTGAAGCAGATGTCCGTGGGAGGAAAAATGGGCGACCTGGTGGCAACCATGGCTACGCTGGACCTCGTAATACCTGATATTGACCGGTAATGTGGACCTTCGGAGGCATAACAAGTGCTATTGACCGGCATCTCAGCGATGCAATGGGTCCGCTTGGCGCACAGATAACGGAGCTGGCCATAGCAGGCGTTGTTTTACTGGGAGGCGGCATACTGATGAGTTTTACCCTGGGATATATGGAGCGGAAAGTGGCAGCCTTTATGCAAATGCGGCTGGGACCAAACAGAGTGGGGTTCAGGGGATCACTGCAAATTATTGCGGATACGCTGAAACTGTTGTTTAAAGAATCCTTCGCGCCGGGAATGTCGGATAAATTTCTTTTTAACCTGGCACCGTTTATTATGGTGGTGGCTACCATGCTCTCGTTCGCACCAATTCCTTTTGACCCCGCCTTGCAGATATTTGACATTAATATCGGCGTGTTTTTTGTCTCCTCCGTCACCTCCCTCTCCGTTATCGGTATACTGATCGCCGGCTGGTCGAGCAATAATAAATACTCCCTGATGGGTGCCATGCGTTCGGGAGCGCAGATCGTCAGCTATGAATTATCCGCCGGCATTTCCCTGGTTACCATTGTGGCGTTTTCGGGCACGATGAGTTTCTCAGGAATCGTGGCCTCGCAGGCCGATGCATGGTGGATATTTAAGGGGCATCTGCCGGTGTGGATCGCATTCGTTATTTTTATTATTGCCGGTACCGCTGAACTAAACCGTGCGCCCTTTGATCTGGCCGAGGCGGAGTCCGAACTTACCGGAGGATTCCACACAGAATATCCCGGAATGCGTTTTGCCATGTTCCTGTTGTCTGAATACCTGAATATGTTTGTCCTCGCCGGAATCGGTGCCACTCTTTTCCTCGGCGGCTGGATGCCACTGCATCTCTGGGACCTGCACGGGTTTAATCAGATCATGGATTATATCCCGCCCGTGGTCTGGTTCTTTATGAAAACATTCTTTATCATTTTTGTGATCATGTGGTTCCGCTGGACTTTCCCCCGGCTCCGCATCGATCAGCTCCTGACCCTGGAATGGAAATACCTGATGCCCATTTCACTGGTTAACCTGATTATTGTTGCATTGGTGGTAATACTCGGACTGCATTTTTGAGCGTATGACAAATTCCCTGACATAAAAACGTGAGTTATTTAGGATCATATTTTGGAAATATTTTCAGGGGACTGAAGTCGCTCCTTAAGGGAATGCGCATTACGGGGTATTATTTCACACACCACAAAGAGATCCTCACACAGCAATATCCGGAAAACAGGGAGACCATGTATATCGGTGACCGGTTCCGCGGGGAAGTGGTCATGCTGCACAACGAAAACAATGAACACCGCTGCACGGGTTGCTCGGCATGCGAAATCGCCTGTCCGAACGGCACAATCAGGATCATTTCAAAATTCGAGACGGGAGAGGATGGCAAAAAGAAAAAGGCGATTGATAAGTTTGTATATCACCTGGGCATGTGTACCTTTTGTAATTTGTGTATTATCGCATGCCCGACAGACACGATTGTAATGTCAAAAGCATTTGAACACAGCACCACCGATCGTAAATCGCTGACCAAAATTCTGAATAAGCCGGGATCAAAGATTGAAAAGGGAGTAGAGGAGAAGTAAAATGGAAATAGGAAAGGTTATATTTTATCTTATCTGCCTTTTGATCATGGTTTTTGGGATCATGACAGTCACCACGCGCCGGCTTTTCCGATCCGCAATCTACCTCCTGTTTACGCTCATCAATGTGGCGGCACTTTATTTCGCCATGCAGTATGAATTCATTGCGGCTGTTCAGATCGTTGTGTATGTGGGAGGAATTATTGTGCTGATCCTGTTCTCGCTGTTTCTTACACAACAGGCCGGTGTGGATCTGCCTGTGCCTTCACTCGGAAGAGTGGTGTTCGCCTCTTCACTGGCGTTCTTCGGGTTTGTGCTCCTGTTTACCATAGCGCGGCTGGGATTTTCCGGCAGTGAAACGGGGGAACTCAGCGGCAGCCTGGAGATGAACACCCTGGGAAAACAAATGCTGAGTTTTGACCGCTTCGGGTATGTCTTACCCTTTGAAGTTGTGAGCATCCTCCTGCTGGCGGCTATGATCGGCGCTATTGCCATTGCATTCAGAACCAAGAAAGATGCCTGAGATACCGTTTGAACATATCCTCTTTGTAAGCTTCGTGCTCTTCTTTACGGGCGTTTACGGTTTTTTCACACGCCGGAATATGATTACCATGCTCATGTCAGTTGAGCTCATGCTGAATGCGGTGAATATAAATATGCTGGTCTTTAACAAATACCTCTTCCCGGCACAGCTGGAAGGAGTTTTTTTTACTCTTTTTATTATCACGATCGCGGCGGCCGAGGCCTCTGTGGCCATCGCAATCATCATAAATATTTACAGGAAATTTAAAACCATTGACGCGAACGATGTGGATTCGCTGAAATTCTGATGGGAGACTTTTCGTACATCCTCTGGATACTGGTGTTGCCGATGGCAACTTTCCTCATTACGGCACTCGGCGGTAAGAGGATACCTGCCTCCGTTTCAGGTGCGCTGGGCACCGTAAGCATGCTGGTAGCGGCAGCACATGCCTGGCTGGCGGCGTCACACTATTTTACACATTTCCAGACAGCCGACGCCTATCCGTCGCTGAAAGTTCTTGAAATACCATGGCTCACCTTCAATGAATCCCTGCGTATTGATCTTGGAATTATCCTTGATCCGATCTCAGCCATGATGCTGGTGGTAGTTACCACCATCTCCCTGATGGTGCATGTGTACAGCCTGGGTTATATGAAAGGAGAAGAGCGTTTCACAGTTTATTATTCTTTTCTCTCGCTGTTTTCGTTCTCCATGCTCGGACTGGTTGTGTCTTCCAATCTTTTCCAGATGTACATTTTCTGGGAACTGGTCGGGCTGTCTTCTTTCCTGCTCATTGGGTATTATTACGATAAGCCTTCCGCCGTTGCGGCTTCAAAGAAAGCGTTCATCGTTACACGGTTCGCCGATCTGGGCTTCCTGGCTGGTATTCTGATTCTTTCATGGTACAGCGGCTCACTTGATTTTGGAGAGATCATCAGCCGGATGACCGATATGAATTCACCCTGCCTGGCTTCCGCTACCGGCGCAGGTTTTATCGGTGCATCTATGCTCACCTGGGCACTGGTGCTGATTTTTATCGGGGGTGCCGGAAAATCTGCCATGTTCCCGTTGCATATCTGGTTGCCGGATGCCATGGAAGGTCCAACCCCGGTTTCGGCACTCATCCATGCAGCCACCATGGTTGTTGCCGGCGTTTACCTGGTGGCACGCCTGTTTCCAGTGTATTCCATGGTGCCGGTTGCACTGGACATTGTAGCCTGGACAGGCGCGATCAGCGCAGTGATAGCCGCGGTTATTGCCTGCACACAAACGGATATCAAAAGGGTTTTAGCTTACTCTACGATGTCGCAGATTGGGTATATGATGTTTGCACTGGGTGTCTCAGGATACGCTTCCGAAGGACTTGGTTTCACGGCTTCTATGTTCCATCTTTTCACCCATGCTATGTTCAAAGCCTTGCTCTTCCTCGGCGCAGGCGCGGTGATTCACTATGTGCATAGCAATGAAATGAAAGATATGGGCGGGCTCCGCCGGGAAATGCCGCTTACCCACCTGGTGTTCCTGATCGCTTGTCTGGCTATTGCAGGCATACCTCCGCTCAGCGGCTTTTTCTCCAAAGAAGAAATCCTCACGGCGGCGCATGCATCTAACCCGGCCATCTATTACATCGCGCTCTTTACGGCTGGCCTTACCGCATTCTATATGTTCCGCTTGTATTTTAATATTTTCTGGAATAAGCCCCGGTTGCCACACACGGCAGCAGGTAATCATCACGGAGAAGCACCCTGGAGTATGAAACTCCCGCTCATCCTCCTGGCATTGGCTACAATAGCCGCCGGATTCATTCCCTTCCATTCACTGGTTACTACCAACGGCAAACACCTGATGTCTGAATTCCATATGAGCGGTGCAATTGCAGCGGTGGGTGTGGGATTGTCGGGTATCCTGCTCTCAGCCTTTTTCTATTTAAGGAAAAGGGAAACTGCCGACCGCGTTTCCGCTTTGCTCGGAGATTTTTATACTTCAGCGTATCGTAAGTTTTATGTGGATGAATTATACCTGATCTTTACAAAGAGGATTGTCTTCACTCTGATCTCGCGTCCGGCAAACTGGATCGACCGGAATATTGTAAACGGACTGATTAACCTTACCGCTGACCTCACCATGGTGTTTTCCGATCAGGTGAAGGAAATGCAGTCAGGGAAAATTCACGGATATGTTCTCTGGTTTTTCGCCGGAACGATTGTTTTATTATGTATGCTCATTCTTATATAGATGTAAAATGAATTTGTCGCTGTTAGTCATGATTCCTCTGGTTACTTTCCTGGCCATTTTAGTGGCACGGGGAGGAACAGCCGCGCGGTTGATGGCCCTCAGTGGATCAGTGGTACAGCTGGCACTCTCCGTTGCCTTATTGTTCCTCTACCTGGCCGAGAGAGACGCAGGAAATAATGCCGCAGTGCTTTTCGAAACAGATCTCGTTTGGTTCAGTAACTGGAATATTCATTACCATACCGGAGTAGACGGTATTGCGGTGGCAATGATTCTCCTGACCTCCTTTGTTATGCTGGCCGGGGTACTTGTTTCCTGGAACATACCCTCTATGAAAAAGGAATTCTTCGCGCTGCTGATTTTCCTCGGTACCGGCGCCTATGGTTTCTTCATTTCTATTGATCTTTTTACCATGTTCTTCTTTTTCGAGCTGGCAGTGATACCAAAATACCTTCTGATCGCAATATGGGGAAGCGGTAAAAAGGAGTATGCCTCTATGAAGCTGGCATTGATGCTTATGGCCGGTTCTTCCCTGGTGTTAGCCGGTCTGCTGCTGCTGAATCATCATACGCAGAGCCTCGTGGCAGGGGGTACGTTCAACTTGCTGCAGATTGCAGGTCTGGGCGTTTCAGAGGATATGCAGATGATCCTTTTTCCAATGATCTTTACCGGCTTTGCCGTGCTGAGCGCCATGTTCCCATTTCATTCCTGGGCACCGGATGGCCACAGCTCCGCGCCAACTGCTGCCTCCATGTTTCTTGCCGGTATTTCTATGAAGCTGGGCGGTTATGGTTGCCTGCGCGTGGCGATGTGGATGTTTCCGGAAGCAGCGAGGGCGTATGCCGATTGGATCATCGTGCTTGCCGTGATCGGTATACTCTATGGCGCGTTCGTGACTTTATACCAGAAGGATATTAAACTCATGAATGCCTATTCTTCGGTGTCGCATTGCGGGTTTGTTTTACTGGGACTGGGCATGATGACCGTTACCTCTTCCACCGGTGCGGTATTGCAAATGATCTCACACGGGGTGATGACGGCACTTTTCTTCGGTGTAATTGGAATGGTTTACGAACGTACACACACCCGAATGAGTTATGAAATGGGCGGACTGCTGAAGGTAATGCCGTTTATCGGCACGGTTTTCTTTATCGCTGGTCTTACTTCACTGGGATTGCCGGGGTTCAGCGGTTTTGTGGCGGAAATGACAGTATTTGTCGGGTCATTCGAAGTTCCGGGCATGTTCTACCGCATCTGTACGCTGCTTGGATGCATGTCCATCGTTGTAACGGCCGTTTATATTCTCCGGGCCACCGGGATGGTGATGATGGGTCCGGTCCGCCATGAAGAACACCGCTCGCTTCCCGATGCTACCTGGAACGAGAAAGCCGCAGCTGCACTGTTGGTTATCTGTATCGTGGTAATGGGAACGATGCCCTGGTGGCTTTCCGATATGGTGCGGGAGAGCACAAAAGTTATTCTTGAATCCGCCGCTGTTATTCAACCCTGATGAACGCAACGCAAATGTATAATCTTGCATCTGCCCTCCGCATGGAGGGAGGCCTGTTGCTGCTGCTCGTGGTTCTTCTCATCTATAAAGTAGCAAAAGGAGAGAATACCTCACCGGTAATCTGGAGGGTAATGAACAAGGGAGTACTGCTGATCGCGATCGGCGGGTTCGCCGTCCCGGTAACGGCTGTATTATTCGGAGGCATGTATGTAAGCGATCCGTTGATCGCCTGTCAGAAGGGTATTCTAGCACTCGGAACTTTCTTTGTCATGCTTCAGGCCAATCATTGGCTTCGCCGGCACAGCAACGCGGTGGAATTTTATATGATACTGATCGCGGTGCTGATGGGAATGTTCTTCATGGTTTCATCCGGTCATTTCCTCGTTTTTTATCTCGGGCTGGAGCTCGCCACCATTCCGCTGGCCGCCCTGGCCGCATTTGATTTTGAAAAGCAGCGTTCCAGCGAAGCAGGGGTAAAAATGATATTGTCTTCTGCTTTTTCTTCTGCCATTCTGCTGTTCGGCGTTTCCCTGGTTTATGGATTTACAGGTTCTCTTTATTTCAGCGACGTGTCGCTATCCTTTTCCGCCGAGGTGCTTCCGCTGGCGGCTTTCGCATTCCTTATTGCAGGATTTCTTTTCAAAATATCAGCGGTGCCTTTTCATCTGTGGACGGCAGACGTGTACGAAGGCGCTCCGGTGGCGGTTACTTCCTTTCTGTCTGTGATCTCAAAAGGTGCGGCAATGTTTATATTTGTTACGGTTCTGTATAAGGTATTCGGCGGTATTTCTGAAGCATGGGTGCCTGTACTTTCTGTGGTGGCGGTGGCTACCATGACCCTTGGCAACGCGATGGCCATCCGGCAGGATAACCTGAAACGCTTTCTGGCTTTTTCTTCTATCACACAGGTGGGATATCTGCTGATCGGTGCCGCATCGGCCGGCGTGGCCGGGTCTTCATCTGTGGTTTATTTTATTCTGATTTATATTTTCAGTAACCTCGGCGCCTTTACGGTGCTTTCTGTGATCAGTTCGCGTACCGGCAAGGAATCGGTATCTTCTTTTTCTGCGTTGTATAAAACGAATCCGGTGCTGAGCCTGTTGCTTATGATTTCCGTTTTTTCACTGGCCGGTATTCCGCCTACGGCCGGATTTTTCGGAAAACTTTTTTTGCTGAATGCGGGCGCTCAATCGGGAATGACCTGGGTGGTGGTGATCGCCTGTTTGAACATGGTGGTATCGCTGTATTATTATCTGCGGCTGGTAAAAGCCATGTTTGCGGATCCCAACCCGGACCCCATCGGGAAGGTGGAGATGAACTGGAGAGAGAAATTCGTGCTGGGCTGCTGCCTGGCCGGCATTCTTCTGATGGCCGTATTCCCCTTTGTTTTTGAAGAGATCAGTAAACTTGCATTCGGAATTCAATGAACAGGCTGAACAAGGAATCACACGTGGTAGAGGAGCTGAACGGAATACGTTGTTCGGTGGTGGAGAAAAGCTGCCCCCCCGCTCGACGCGATTTTTTAAAAAACCTGCTGGAAGCGAATGGTTACGTGGTGGTAATCGCTCAGGTACCTGCGCCAAAACCTCCTCCTAAGCCGGCACCCAAGCCAACAGATGGAACTGAAGCGCCTGCCGTTATCCCGGGCGTGGCCGAGGTGGCGGTGGCTCCGGATCTATGGAACGTGGGTGTTACTGACCTTGCATTTCATGCCATGCTGGCGGTGTATGAGCGTTCGCTCAAAACACCCGAGGGAAAACTTTGTACCATAAGTTATTTTAACCAGGCACCGGATATGCAGGGCTGGTACTGGAAATAGCGATGTACGCTCTGAAACACTTTCTCTTTCCCCCTTTCTCCAATAAAATTTCGCACATCCCTCTCATATTCTGTTCTTGTTACTTTTCCTGCGGTTCAAAAGAAAGTGAAGCCCGAGGCGAAACAGACCAAAACTGAACATAAATCCGGTACGTAAGTGGAAATGGCGCATTTTAGGCGCCGGATCATTTGCAGGTCTCCTTGTTTTGCAATATTCTTGTATAAGCAATTCTTTCTCATGAAGATCACAAACACGCTTTTTCTCTCCGCACTCCTCATGGGGGGGGGGTAATGTACTCCCAGACTAACACCTTTCCTTCTTCCGGAAACACGGGTGTTGGTACAACAAATCCCGGCGAAAAGCTGGAAGTAGTCGGAAATATTAAAGTCACGGGCGATCTTGTGGTTGGCGGGCTTTCCCGCTTAAAAAGCAATGTGCTCATAGAAGGCCCCCTCCGTTTAAAACCTTTTACCCTGAATTACCAGGCACCGGACCGGTTGCTGGGCGTAAATGCCATGGGTGTGGTGACGGTAAATCCTAATATTGACCGTTTGAATGTGTTTCGGATTGCGCCGCTGCCGGGGGATAGTATTATTCGCCTGGGAGATAGTACTATATCGGTACACAGCACCCGAAACTATTTTTACGTTGATCCGGCGTTGACTCCAAATAGTCTATTTAAAGGAGTCGGACTTGGAAATTATTGCTATTCTATTGGGCTGAATTCTGTAAATGTAGGTTATGCAAGTCATGGAACGGGTGACTATTCCGTTACACTGGGGGGCAATTTAGTTGCCTTTGCCCCCTATTCTATGGTAATAGGCCAAAGTGCCTCAACATCAAGCAGGATCATTAATACTATACCGAATTCATTGATGATTGGCTTTAATAGTGATCGACCTACAGTTTTTGTTAGTCCTGCAGCAGGCCCTGGCACCACCGGAGTCGTGTGTATAGGAACCACCATAGTTCCGAATGGAACACAATACAAATTAGCCGTTGCCGGCACCATTCTCAGTCACGAGGTGGAAGTTGTCGCTCCCACTCAATGGCCCGATTATGTATTTGAGAAAGATTATAAACTCATGTCGCTCGATGAACGAAAGATGTATCTTCAAAAGCATAAACACCTGCCCTGGATGTTTTCTTCAGAGGAGCTAAGTGCAAACGGCATAGCCGTGGCGGAGATGTTCAAGTCGCTGACAAAGAACATTGAGGAGCTGAATCTGTACATTCTTCAGCAACAGGAGCTGATAAAGTCCCTGGAGAAGCGACTTCTTGAAATGGAACAAAAAGGCAGATAGGCATGAGACAGATTTTCACCCTCATGCTTGCCGGCGCGGCAGTGTACTGCGCCCAGAGTCAGGTGCCCTTCCCATGTACACATACCCAGGGCGGACCTTACTCATCCGGCACACATACGCTGTATAATTCCGAATGCGTAATATCCCCCGGAGTTATCCCCGTACCAACGGTATTTGACCAGCAGGCTAACGTGGATTTTAAATCAGGGAAGAACATCAAACTGCTTCCGGGTTTTAAGGCCGGGAATTTTAGTACAGGTCATTTTATAGCGCATATCGAAGAGCCAGCCCTGAATGCCCTTATCTATAGTCCGGCCAATTACATCCCATTAATACTCCCATTCTGAAATATCATAAATTTGAGATCGGAGTGGAACTTCCTCAGTACATACAGGATCAGATCAACAGCTTCATTGCCGGCAACACGGGTATTAATCCCTACGATCCGGACCAGATCAAGATTCAGGTTGATTTTCAGCATCAGCTGACCGGAAATGTTTATACGCGCTACGGATTCTATTACCAGGACGTGAGTGTTTCGGGTACAACCTGGATCATCAATGCCAGTACACCGCATCCCTTCCGTGTCCGCTTTGCCCCACCCCTTGATGGGTTTTGGTATGCCTTCATTAAGCTCATTGTTAACAACACGCCCGTTGGAAATCCGTATGCAGCGAATTTTATTGTTTCGCCATCGGCAGAGAAGGGACATTTGCAGGTGGGAAGCAGAAGCCAGACTCTGAGATACGAAAATGGAGGCTCTTTTTACATTCTGGGACGAAATGTGGCGGGGGCGAGCGAAGAGCCCTGGGAATCTTGCAACACGACTCCTCAGAGATTTAATGACCAGAGATTCTATATAGCAGACCTTGGAAACAGTGGGGGAAATTTTATCCGGATCAGGATGGATGCTTCTACCAACGGAATTGAATGGGGTATGACCAGCTGCGGAAACTATCAAAACCGGCAGGACCACGCCTTTGAGTTGGACAAAACGCTGACACTTTGTGAGGAAAAGAATCTTTTCATTATGTTATGTCTTCAAAACGACCAGGAACTTAGTACCTATTTTAACTGGGACGGTAGCGACCACCAGCATTGTTCTTCCTGGGGTGCTGTTGGGCAAGGATCGGTTCCAAACACAATTGCTTTGAATCCGTATTATCATCTATTGGGCGGACCATCTATAAATCCCTCCCCCGACCAGTTCTTTACATCAGTGCTTGCAAAAAGCTATTTCAAAAAGCGCATCTTTTATATTAATGCCCGCTGGGGATATAGCACATCTATCGGGATGTGGGAATTGATCAATGAAACGGACAACCTGGGTGATAATGGGAATGGCAAATTATATACCTCATCAGGCTTTCAGGATAATTTTGAATCATGGGCCTGTGAGATGAGTTGGTATCTTAAACAGTTCTATCCCAATCACCTGGTTACCAATGGGTATACACAAGCCGGGCCGGGAGTTAACGATGACACGTTTGGATGCAGTAATGTTGATGTTATGTCCGTTAATTCATATAGCGATGATCATGGTGACAACGGCGAAAACGGAACTTTCAATTATAACGATCGTATTAAATTACCGCCGGGAAGCGTGGTCAATATGGATAAGCTGGCTTATGCCAAACCTTTTATTATTGGAGAGGCGGGCTTGATGCCTTTCAACGGGTATCCACTATGTGATCAATGTACCGACAAGGCTTTTCATAATTGCGTATGGTCCACTGCGTTTTCAGATCATGCAGGTACTGCGCTCTATTGGTGGGACTGGGAGCAAATTAATGTGCGGCATAATGATAATTTTACAGCACTCTCAAACTTTTTCAATGGGGTTGACTTTGAATCTAATGACTTCCGTCATTATCATGCAAAGGACTATCAATCCTCGAAACAGGTAGATTTTTATTACTTACTGGAAGAGAATCACGATGACAAAGCCATGGGTTGGCTTCACAACCACTCCGTACATTATCTCAGCGAAGGATCTTCCTGTATCAGCAGTTGTGCTCCTTCGAGCTATACTTCGTCAGTTCAGTCTATCTACGATACCCCCGGAAATCCCAAAGTTGATCTCAACTGGTTTCTCATAGGAAAGCAATACAAGATTGATTTTTTCGATACGTACGTGGATGGTCATCAGATTGGCTGGATGACACTATCTTCAACCCTGGCCGGACATATTAAATTCAGGGTTGCGCTTAATGCCTCCTACAATCCATCGCAGCTCTGGTGGCCCGATAAGGCGTTCAAACTGTACCGTATTAACCAGACTTTCAAAGAAGGATCCGGAGACTCCCTGTTTCTTCCCAACGATACGCTAACAGCCTCCATGATACCTCTTGAATTCAAGGGAAAAATAGATGAAAATCACGAGCACTATGAGAAGTTCTGGAACTTCGGGAATGGCATCATTTCCAATGCAAATTATCCTTCCGTTGTATACGATATGCCCGGAATATTCAACGCCAGCCTGCACTATGTTGATTCCGGCGGGAAGGAACATTATATTTTTCAGACCTTTGTAGTTCTCGACTCCTCGGGCACTATCCCAGATTCCAAAAGGGAAGTCATATCCGGTCACCCCCCAGCCACTGATATTCAAATAATTCCCAATCCTGCTGGGGACCACATTTTTCTTTCTTTCCCGACTCATCAAGCAGGACATGATTACAGCATCCGTATTTATTCAGTTCATGGACAATTACTAAAATCGCTTGAGAGTTCTGCAAACGATTTTACTATTGATATTTCATTTCTGGTTCCGGGACTATATTTTCTTTCCGCAGACTTCAGAACAACCACTTATCATCATTACTTTATCAAAAAATGAATAAATCTATTTACTTTATTTCTTTGATGGTGGCTGCTTTCTCATTATCACTTGCATCACAAGATGCAAAAAAGTTCAAACGCTTTACCAGTTTGACATTTTCGGCCGGAGTTTCCATTTCAGATGCTAAGATAAAATCTCCCCAATCTGAGATATTTCAATACTGGCCTACCAATGAATACCTCTACAAGGTCAGCGAAAAGCGAGGCCGGATATTCCCTAAAACACGAATGGATATCGGAGTGCAATATCAGCTTTCAAAATCCGCCGCGATCGCTTTTTCGATTGGGCAAGTTTCCACCGTTTTCCTTGCACGGATCAAGGAGTTCTATCCCACCCAGGATTATTATGATTATGCTCCGAATCACAGTTTCGCCTTCTACATAGCTGCCAATGATACTTTTATTCTGGAGGAAGTTTATGGCATTTCCTCCTGGGTGGTTACAGGTAGTTGCATTTTTAACATAGGATCAAGTAAAAGACACTTTCTTGGAGCAGGCCTGAGGTACAACCGGGGGTATGCTGTTTTTGCCCAAAGAACTTACGAAAATGGTTATGTTGAGCAGAGCGAGGAGGTTGATGGGGGACTAGATGATGCTGTCCGCCCTTCCGTAACATTGGAATACCGTTACTGCCGCAGTTTGACTGAGTGCTTTTCCATTTATCTTGTAACTGAGGCTGACTATAACATCGATATTCCCTGGATTGGTGATTGGCACTGGTACCTGGGGCCGCGTTATCACAAAACCAATCCTGATGTTCAGCTCTCCCACATTGTGGGGTTGAGTAGTCGTTTAGGTCTTTCATTTAACTTTAGATGAATCAATAAAATCAAATATGAAATTGGGCAATATGTTTTTTCTCGCTAATCCTTCGTTTTATCTTCGCAATTGGTTCCCGCTACCGTTGTCGATATATTCGACACATGCCTTTCACCAATGGACACCGCAAACCTCCACCACCAGTAACGAAATTAAAGCGGTACAATTTTTAAATGCGAACACCGGTATCGCGCTGGCAGGTTTAACGCAATTAAATACCAGCAATGGAGGATAAACCTGGACCTTAAGCTATTCAAGTTCCTCCACTTTAAATTCCCTTGGTTTTCCACGTCTCACCATCGAGTATGCTGTAGGTACAGGTGGAACCATATACAAATACGATCCGTCCTGCGGTATAACTGAACCGGAGCGTCCCATTGGTCAGCTGCTTCCCGAAACCGGTAAACAAACCGGAAAGATGGTTCGAGAGTAATTCTCCTTTCCCTTTTCTCCAATAAAATTTCGAACATCCTTGTCATCGCTCCCTGATTTCATCGTCTTGCAAGTGCCAGTGGATCGGGACGCATAAACTGCTGTTTTTCAGCGACCAAGCACGGATCCAAATGGTCGAATTCCTGATCCTGCGCAGCCGAAAAATGCTTACTTTTATTCGCATTTTTTCAATCCTATATCCTTTATGCAAACGGCTGAAATTAAAGATGTTGAAAGTGTGGTGATCCGTTTTTCCGGCGACTCCGGAGACGGAATGCAGTTAACAGGAACGCAGTTCACCGACACCGCGGCTTTTCTTGGAAAAGATCTGGCCACATTTCCTGAATATCCCGCAGAGATTCGTGCCCCCGCAGGCACCGTGGCCGGACTTTCCGGTTTTCAGGTGCACTTCGGAAGCAAGGAAATCTTTACTCCCGGTGATAAATACGATGTACTCGTGGCCATGAATGCGGCCGCACTCAAAGTGGATCTGAAGAACCTTAAACACGGCGGTATCATTATCGCAAATACGGCCGGATTCGATGGCAAGAATCTCCGGCTGGCGGATTATCCTGATGGAGCAAAGCCGCTGGACGATAGTTCGCTTTCGAATTACATTGTCTATAAAATGGATGTTACCAAAATGACAAGGGATGCCCTCGAAGGATCCGGTTTAGGTAACAAGGAGGTGGAACGTTCTAAAAATATGTTCGTCCTCGGACTGCTTTACTGGCTGTTCGATAAATCCATGGATTATACCACTGGTTTTATCAACGAGAAATTCGGCAAGAAACCGGATATCGCCGCAGCCAATATCAAGGCAATGACAGCAGGATATAATTACGGGGAGACGGCAGAAATTTTTACCACTCGTTTTAAAATATCTCAGGCCGTTCTTCCAAAAGGTGAGTATAGAAACATCACAGGAAACCAGGCGGCCGCTATCGGTTTTATTGCTGCCAGGGAAAAATCCGGGATTCCTGTTTTCCTCGGTTCTTATCCTATCACCCCGGCATCCGATATCCTTCATGAGCTTTCCAAGTACAAGCACATGGGAGTAAAAACGTACCAGGCGGAGGACGAGATCGCCGCCATTGCTTCAGCTATTGGTGCTTCTTTTGGTGGTTCACTGGGTATAACTACTACCTCCGGTCCGGGTGTTGCGCTAAAAGGTGAAGCGCTTGGCCTTGCCACGATGCTTGAAATTCCGCTGGTGCTGGTAGACGTGCAGCGCGGTGGTCCTTCTACCGGCCTTCCCACAAAAACAGAACAGGCCGACCTTCTGATCGCCATGTTCGGAAGGCATGGCGAAGCCCCGCTTCCCATTATTGCGGCGAACTCGCCCTCTGATTGCTTCAATGCGGTGTTTGAGGCCTGCAAAATGTCTATCGAACACATGACACCGGTGATTGTTCTTACCGACGGTTATATTGCCAACGGTTCAGAACCCTGGAAGTTTCCGAAGGCCGGCGACCTGCCGGAAATTAAAGTGAGCTATCTGACGCAAAACAACAATCCGGATGGCAAAATATTGCCTTACAAGCGTGATGAGCGGCTGGTACGCCCCTGGATCAAACCGGGAACACCGGGTCTGATGCACCGGGTAGGCGGACTGGAGAAGGCGAAAGACACCGGGAATGTATCTTATGACGCGAAAAATCATGAATACATGATCCATATCCGGCAGGCCAAAGTAGATAAGATCGCCGATTTCATCCCTCCTGTGAAAGTGGAACTTGGGAAAGAAAATGCAAAGATCGGTGTGCTTGGATGGGGAAGTACCTTCGGTGCTATCAAAGGCGCAGTGAAGGAGCTGATTGAAGAAGGACACGACGTGGCACATGTACACCTGCGCAATATGAATCCCTTCCCGAAAAATCTCGGGCAGGTGTTATCTAAGTTCGGAAAGGTAATTGTGCCCGAAATGAATAACCGCCAGCTGGTAAGGCTAATCCGTGATCAGTTTATGATACCGGCAGAAAGTTATACCAAAATTCAGGGGCTGCCTTTCACCACCGATGAATTGAAAATCAAGATCATTGAAACGCTAAAAAAATAAATGCTATGCCGACTATAACATCTCAGGCTACCAACGGAAAAATGCAGTCCAAGGATTTTGCTTCCGACCAGGAAGTAAAATGGTGTCCCGGTTGCGGTGATTATTCGATCCTGAAACAAACTCAAACCGTATTCGCCGAGCTTGGAATCGCTAAGGAAAATTTTGCCTTCATCTCCGGCATCGGATGCTCCAGCCGTTTTCCTTATTATATGGATACATATGGGATGCATTCGATCCACGGCCGGGCGCTCTCGATTGCTACCGGGGTGAAAACATCGCGGCCTGACCTGAGCGTTTGGGTGGTTACCGGCGACGGCGACTGCTTGTCCATCGGTGGGAATCACTTCATTCATACCCTGCGGCGGAACCCGGATATTAATATTCTGCTTTTCAATAACCAGATCTACGGATTAACAAAAGGGCAGTATTCCCCGACTTCCGAATTGGGAAAGGTTTCTAAATCTACTCCTTACGGTTCGGTGGATGAGCCCTTCAATCCGGCGGAACTGGCGCTGGGTGCTAAAGGAACTTTTTATGCCCGTACCATGGACCGCGATCCCAAACACATGCAGGTGATGCTGAAGCGGGCGCATGAACACAAAGGATCTTCACTGGTAGAGATTTACCAGAATTGCACGGTATTCAACGACGGGGCTTTCTTTACCTATACGGAGAAGGATACCCGGAAAGCAGAAAGTCTTTTCGTGGAGCATGAAAAGCCGCTGGTCTTCGGCGCAAATGACGAATTCGGAATCCTGCTGGACGGTTTTGTTCCCCGGATCGTGAATATTAAGGACGGAAAGCATTCCGCAAACGATCTTTGGATACACGACGAGAAGGACAAAACAAAAGCGGTACTGCTTGCAAGGTTTTTTGACAGCCCGGCCAAAGCCGGTCATTTACCCCGTCCTTTCGGCGTATTTTACACAGAACAGCGCGAGGTGCTGGATCAGCAGCTGGATAAACAGATGGAGGAGGTAACTGCTAAAAAGGGAAAGCTTTCGCTGGATAAAATTCTTTCAGGAGATAAAACCTGGAAGATCAACTAAGCGGGGGACTTCATTCATGCTGCGCTTTCCAATTCCCTTTCTGTTCTTTTTTGTTCTGTATTATTGCGGAACAGCGCAGCAGTATAATCTGCGAAGCTATTCATTGGAGGATGGTCTGTCGCAGTCACAGGCATTGGCCATTTTCGAAGATTCCCGCGGATTTCTCTGGATCGGAACCAGCGGTGGCGGAGTGGCACGCTTCGACGGAAAGAACTTCGTTACCTACGAGGAAAAAGACGGCCTCGGTGGTAAAATTGTTCCTTGTATTGCGGAAGACCATAAAGGAGATATCTGGTTCGCCTGCACCTGGGGCGGCATCTCTGTTTTCGACGGCAGTAATTTCCGGAAGATCGGGGTCCAGGATGGACTTTTAAGCACAAGTATTTCCGGCATGCTGGCAGACGGGGAGAATATGGTGATTGGCACCTCCAGCGGACTTACTGTTTTCACCCGTGGAAGCTTTAAATCCTATACAGAAGATCCGGAAACACACGTGCAGCTTCAGGTTACTTGTCTTTACCGTTCCGCGCCGGGCGTAATTTGGGTCGGAACAACCGCCGGCCTTTATCGCTTCGCCAACGGAACACTAACACGGGCGGGACGTAAAGCAACAACACTCAACGGGCATATTACAGGAATTTCGGATTACGGGCAGGGTAAATTGTTCATATCCGAAAGCCCTTCCCAGTTCTATTCCCTCAGTGTTTCCGGCAATGAAGAACCGGGAGTAATTCATTTGAAATCTGTGATCACTTCACATATAACAGGTACACTGAAGGATGCCGCCGGACGGATGTGGATTACCACCATGGGGCAGGGAATCCTGCTTATTGAAAGCGGGAATGAGATCTGGTTCACGCGTTCGAACGGACTGTCTAATATGAATGTGAACTGTGTTGCGGCTGACCGCTCCGGAAATGTCTGGTTCGGAATGAACGGCTCAGGTTTTCAGCGCTTTCGTGACAACCGCTTTATGTATTATACGAATGTTCCTTTGCTGAATTCCGACGGTATATTTGCCTTCAGTTCCGATAAAGAGGGTCGCCTTTGGGTTGGAACACTTGGAGAGGGTGCGGGAATCTGGGACGGGAAGGAAATGAAGACCGTCAGCGGCGTAAAGGGCAGAGTAAATTCTATCCTTAATACCTCCGGCGGTGAACCATGGATCGGCACCCACGAAGGTTTGTATAAATACAGCGGCGGTGCGGCGGTGCTGAAGAAATTATCCGATACGCTGAAAACAGGAGTGCGCGCATTGTTTGAAGATAGTAAAGGAACAATATGGGTAGGATGCGGCGGCGCGGGTCTTTTCCGTTTGAATGGAAATGAAGTGAAGTACTTCCGTCAGCAGGACGACGCTTACAACCTTAATGTATATAATTTTGTTGAAGCCACCGACGGAAGAATCTATTTCGGAACCGGCGATGGAATTTTCTTTGTCGAGAATGATAAAGTTTCGTTTCTGCCGGCCTCCAAGGAATTATGCAATTCGTATGCCGGATCAATGGTAAAAGATAACTTCGGAAATATCTGGGTGGGCACCGATCGCTGTGTGGGAGTGTATAATGGAAAAAGTTTTACTTCCTACGATGAAAAGAATGGACTGGCATCCGGCACCGTTTACCTTTTGCTCACCGATAAGAAAGGAAATATATGGGTAGGAACTAACCGCGGAGTGGATCGCCTGGAGGTGGATAAGGACGGGAAAATTGTTAAAATCCGGAACTATAACCGGAACGAGGGATTTACGGGCATTGAATGTAATTCCCGCGCTACGGCGATGGACCAGAACGGCGACCTGTGGTTCGGAACCATCAAGGGAGCCATTCGCTTTTCTCCCTCCCACGAAATACCTGACACCGGTGAACCGCTGGTTTTTATTCACAACGTGAGCCTTCAGTACCAGAAAGTGGACTGGGCACGCCTCAAAGATACGCTCACTCCCTGGTTCCGTTTACCCATTGAGCCGGTATTCTCGTACGGACAAAATCATATTTCATTTGAGTTTGTGGCTACGAGCAAAACACTGCCCGAAAATGTGAAGTATACTTTCCTGCTGGAAGGATTTGACAAGGAATGGACTCCTCCCGGCAGGGATATTGCCGCACACTACGTTAACCTGCCTCCCGGGAAATATACGTTTCATGTAAAGGCCATCAGCGCAGATGGTGTGGAAAGCAAGGAGCCGGCTTCCTTCAGTTTCCGCATTCTCTATCCCTTCTGGGCATCCTGGTGGTTTATTGCGATCTGCCTGGGCGGACTATTACTGGGAATAAACCGGTACAACAAAATGCGGAAAGCGAAGCTGGAAAAGGCCAATAAAACGCTGGAAGAAACCGTAGCGCAGCGCACCGCCGAACTTATTCGCCAGAAAGAGGAGAAGGAGATTCTTCTGAAAGAGATCCATCACCGGGTAAAGAATAATCTTCAGGTGATTAATTCGCTGATCAATATACAGTCGGGCTACGTGCAGGATCCCAGAGCGCTGGAAGTTTTCGAAGAATGCAAGAACCGCGTGAAGTCCATTGCGCTTATTCACGAAAGCCTTTATAAGAGTAATGAGGTGAGCCGTATCAATGTACGGGAGTACCTTCAGCTTATGCTTAAAGGACTGATTGACACCTATCAGGTGAATAAGGATATTCGCCTGAAGATAGATACCACCGTGAGCTACCTGAATCTGAATACGATTCTTCCGCTTGGACTTATGCTTAACGAGATCATATCCAATTCACTTAAATATGCTTTCCCCGATACGGATAAAGGAGAAATTCATATTGAACTGAAAGCCATTACCTCCGGTGAGTACGAATTGATCATCGGGGATAATGGGGTAGGATATAAGGGAGATCCGTTTGAAGGAGAGCAGCCCACGCTCGGACTGGAGCTTGTAAAGATTCTTACCGAGCAGCTGGACGGCAGCATTTCAAAAATGGACGTGCCCGGAACAGTGTATTATTTGAAGTTCAAACCTTCGGAGAAGTAGGTCACCCTCTCTCTCTATATATCTATATCTCTATATATCTATATCAGTACCCCAGTATCCATTCTATTTTTTCTTTCACCTTCTCCGCATTAGGCAGCATTGTACGCTCCAGAGTAGAGTTCAGGGGGATCGCCGGCAGATTCTCTGCTCCCATGCTTATGACAGGCGCATCCAGTTCCGCGAAGCATTTTTCAGAAATAAGTCCGGCCAGCGCACGGGCAAAGGAATTATCAAGGGTTTCTTCCGTGAGTACCAGGCAGCGGCCATGTTTTCTTACGGAGAAAAATACCGCTTCTTCGTCGAGCGGCACCAGTGTGCGCAGGTCTATGATCTCCACACGGTCAGGAAAATTTTTTGCCGCGTTCTTCGCCCAGTAAACGCCCATGCCGTAGGTGATGACAGTTAATGTAGGCAGGGAGGAAGGGGAGCAGGTAAGCACGTGACGGGATTTTCCGAGCGGGATGATGTAATGCTCATCGGGTTCCACCGTCCGCGAGTCTTCTGTGCCTTTGATCTTACTCCAGTATAATCCCTTATGTTCAAAGATCACCACGGGGTTAGGATCATAGTAAGCCGCTTTCATCAATCCTTTCAGATCGGCACCTGTGGAAGGATAAGCAACCTTTACACCTTTGATGTTGCATACCACTGACTCAACAGATGAAGAATGATACGGGCCCCCGGAGCCGTATGCGCCAATTGGTACGCGCAGGATCATGCTTACCGGCCATTTTCCGTTACTGAGGTAATTGGATCGTGCCACTTCTGTGAACAGCTGGTTGAGTCCCGGCCAGATATAATCTGCAAACTGTACTTCCACAATCGGTTTAAGTCCTACCGCACTCATACCTACGGTGCTTCCCACAATAAATGCTTCCTGGATAGGCGTATTGAATACACGATCATCACTAAACTGCTGGGCCAGGGTGGCAGCTTCCCTGAAAACACCGCCCAGCCTCCGGCCGACATCTTGACCGTAAAAAAGACATTCCCGGTGTTTTTCCATCAGTTCCCGGATGGCAAATAAAGCGCTGTCAACCATTACCGTGGGCAGTTTTCCTGCGGGAGTACGTTCTCCTTTTTCTTCCGTTACAGGTGTAGGCGCGAAAACATGTGTGAACAAATCTTCCGGGTGCGGATCTTCCGCGGCCAGCGCCTGTTCATATTCCTTTTGTACGAACGCGCGTGCATCATCCTCGGTTTTGGTAAGCATACCGGCTGCAAAGCCCGAACGGAGGAGCTGTTCTCTCAGCCGGGGGAAGGGATCTTTTTTACCGGCTTCCGCCAGATCGTCGCGATACCATTCTTTTCGTACACCGGAAGTATGATGATTCAGCAGAGGCACTTTGGCATGGATCATCATCGGGCGGCGTTCCCTGCGGATGATCTCCAGTACTTCCTGTACCGTTTCAAGACATTTTGTAAAGTCAGTTCCGTCAATGGTTCGCGTTTCCAGTCCGCGGAAACCTTTGGCATATTCCGTAGCGTCATTCACCCGGAATTCTTTAGCGTGAGCGGAAATATCCCATTCATTGTCCTGGATGAAGTAGAGGATGGGCAGTTTTTTCAGCACGGCCATCTGGAAGGCTTCGGCCACTTCTCCTTCAGTAATGGAAGCATCGCCGAGGGAGCATCCCACCACGGGTTTATCATCGCCTTTGTATTCTTCGATACCGAGTTTTTCGCGGTATTGAATACCCAGGGCAATACCGGTGGTGGGAATAGCCTGCATACCGGTGGCAGAACTCTGGTGGGGGATTTTTGGCATATCGCTGCGGCGCAGGCTGGGGTGGGAGTAGTAGGTACGCCCACCGGAGAAGGGATCATCTCTTTTGCCCAATAGCTGGAGCATAAGTTCAGAAGGCTTAATTCCTATACAGAGCAGGAGCGCGTCGTCGCGGTAATAGGCCGAAAGATAATCCTGTGGTTTTAGCTGCATACCCAAAGCGAGCTGGGCTGCTTCGTGGCCGCGTGAGGTGGCGTGAACATATTTTGAGGTAACTTCTTTGTTTGCCTCGTACAGTTCTGTCATGGCCCTGGCGGTACACATGAGCTCAAAGGCTTTCAGCAGCACCGCGTCAGGGCTGTGTTCCTCAGGCTTTTTTTTCACCGCTCCGGTTACATGCATGGGATGCTAATGTACGGATTATCAGGAATTTTATGACAGCGATGAGTAAAATATCTTTGGCCACAGGGCGAAAAAAATTTGCAGATTATTTTTGATTTGTTAAATTCGAGATCAGGGAAGAGGGGGTGGGTTTGTTTTCAGCAATTGGTTTTCATGATTTCAGCAGTGCTATATTATGTCTAAAGTGCCAACCGGATCAATATAACAATTGTTGTCCCGACCCGGAGGATTATACCAACTACCAGAATTATATAAATGCTATTAACCTTGCCAAGTCTCAAAATAGCGGCAATCAATAGGATTTCAATGGAAAGGGCTTCATTATGGATAATTCTATTGTTGATTTCATGCCTTAGTGCGTTGGGCCAAACCTATACAATTTTTACCTATGCAGGTAGCAGTTCCGGTTTTTCAGGTGATGGAGGTCCAGTGGCATTCGCACAGTTTTATAACCCTTCAAGTGTGGATATTGATAGGGTAGGCAATGTCTTTATTGCAGATGCAATGAATACGAGAATTCGCAAAGTTGATGCAATAAGTGGTAATATTTCCACCATTTGCGGTGACTCAACCGGACAGTATTTCGGGGACGGAGGGTTGGCTGTAAATGCCGGCATCGGGAACGTGCGCGGGCTCTGTGTTGACCAGTATAGTAATGTGTATTTTTGTGATTATTCGTACTCAACAATCAGAAAGATCGATGCCTCTACAGGAATTATCACCAAGATAGCAGGAGATCCAAGTAGTTGGGGATATAACGGTGATGGGGGGGTAGCAATAAACGCTCTTTTGTATAGACCCACCGCGGTCTTTGTAGATACAAGCAGCGGACAATTATATTTTTCAGATACTTATAATCATCGTATCAGGGTAATTTCATTGCAAACCGGCGTTATTAATACAGTTGCCGGTAATGGAATCTCTGGATTTTCCGGAGATGGCGGACCGGCTACATCTGCCCGTCTGAACTATCCAGTTAGTGTGACAAAGGATCTTTCAGGAAATAT
Source organism: Bacteroidia bacterium (assembly GCA_020852255.1). NCBI lineage: Bacteria > Pseudomonadati > Bacteroidota > Bacteroidia > Bacteroidia bacterium. The sequence continues at coordinate 28,132 of JADZBD010000027.1, forward strand.
ATATTTTGGAGACTACGGCAACCACGTTATTCGAAGGATTAGTGTTAATGGTGTGATTTCAACCATTGCTGGAACAGGCACTCCCGGATATGCCGGTGATGGTGGACCTGCCGTAAGCGCATATCTTTTCTCACCATGTGGATTGACATTAGTGGGTGATTCGCTTCTCTATTTTACAGATCTTGCAACGAATAGAGTCAGAATGATAAACCTGAACTCTGGTATCATTAACCTCGTGGCGGGAAATGGTGTGTATGGTTACGGAGGAGACGGTGGGCCTGCCCAGTTGGCCTCACTTGCCAATCCTAACGATTTAGCGATCACATCGTCGGGAGATATTCTGGTTGCAGATGTGTGGAATAGTCGCATTCGTAAAATCGCAATTCAGGTTGGATTTCCCGAGCTCATGAATGATTTTCAGGTTGATGTTTTTCCCAATCCATGCTCTACCTTGGCCCATATTTCCTCTCCTGTTAATATTGAGTCTGTCAGACTTTTTTCAATTGTGGGACAAGAGGTGATAAGTACTGAATTAAATCAATCTTTCTTTTCCCTTGACGTGAGCGCTTTTACCTCAGGGACCTATCTTTGGGTCATTCAGACTTCATCCGGAACGTCCCGTGGTCTGTTGGTAAAAGAGTAGGGTAGTACACTTTTATCAATATTGCCTAAGAAATGGGGAAGGCTAAAAATACAGATTATCGATGAAATATTATTTCAGCTAAAGGCTTCTAAATCAAACAATTTTCGACTTCATTACGAGGGCAATACCGTAAGAAGGGCTATGAGGACGCAGAGGCCAGCCAAGACTACTCATGCCATCCATTTTCCCTTATAGTGGAAATTCCGCTCAAATAGACCCCAACATTCCGCTTTAAACTGACCCCTCATAGTTGACTGCATTTTTGAGCTGATAAATGATCTGTTTTTGTTGTTACAGCTAAGTTAGTTTTTTTCTGTTTCTA
>JADZBD010000028.1 GCA_020852255.1 Bacteroidia bacterium
GGTCCATGGAAATACGTGCATACGGAAAATTTTGAATTGAGAATAGATGCAATTAAAAGGGAGAAATATTTTAAAAGTGCAGCCGGAAGAAGATATTTGAGAAAAATTCTGGTCCCGTAGTTCAATGGATAGAATAGAAGTTTCCTAAACTTTTGATGCAGGTTCGATTCCTGTCGGGACTACTAGTTTATTGAATATATAATTGATTATCAATTTATTACGCTGTTTAAATTTCAATGGTTTACCCCTAGTTTACTATTCTCTTAAAATATGCGAGTCTAGGATTCTTCGTTGGTGACCCTTCTAACCTGAATTTGGTACATTAGTTCAGTTGTTTGCATCAATTCTAAAAGCCAAACCCATGAGAAAATTAGCCCCCCTGCTCCTATCCTGTTTAATACTGGTATCTAGTTATGCCCAAATTGACAAACAATTGAAAATGGCGACTTGGAAGATTGGGAAAGAAAAGATTATTTACGAAAATAAAATTACCCGACTTGAAGGGGAAAATAAATGGGGTGCGACTAATGTGGGGTATGAAAGGTATGAACAGATAATATCTGAAATTGAGAAAGATGCCGAAAGGGAAATGTGGACACCGGAAAAGAAAGCCGAAACACTTGAAACTTATAAAGAAAGTGCTTCAGGCGGTCGAGTTAGTCTTTATATTATGAGATTAACAATCGATGGGGCAAATACCGATATGTTCACAGTAATTATTCGAGACTCGACTGATAAAAACGAGATATATCGAAAGGAACTAAAAAGCTCAGTCCCAGAAACACCTTCAACTAGCACGGGAAATTATTGGTGGAATTATTCTACTGTTCATATCCCTAATGCCATGAAGGGCAAAATCTTTATTTATGTAATAGATAAACTTGGACGGGATAATGCAAAATTCAAGTTTGAGATTAATATTTAAATGTCCTTTCCAATGTGTGATAGAAAATCAACTTTCAAAGCGTTCTTCTTATTATCCATTTTATCTACAGTGATTTCAGCCTGTGAGCCTTCAACTAAGGAGCAGGAAGAAGAGAGACTCTTAAACGACACAAAGAGTCTATTAGCTCCCAAAAGAATCACTTTTTGTGATAACGAATATTGGGACAATAACATCGAATTCAAATTATCATTAATTAAAAAGTCTGAAAAAGGAGAATTTCAGTTTAAGGACGAATACGAAATGGAAATTATAATTGACTACACTGGACCTGATACTATCAAAGGATTAAAAATGGAGCTACATGCGAGGGATTTATATGGGAAATTTGCCTTCTTTGGAATCATGATGGATGCGAGAGATCTAACACCAAATAATCAGTACAGACTTAAATGGAGAAATATTGAAGCGATTCCCTCTACAGACTTTCTTAATACAGAGTCGCTTGACGCTGGCATCACTCCGGAAGGAATTAAAGAGTACAATCTCGATAAAAACAATATTAAAATTGGATGGAAACTACTAGATGCTGTAGATGTTCACGGAATTGAATGTGATCATTTTTATTAGTATGATGTTCATATTTTTAATATTCAAGGTGAAAGTCTTGGAGCTTTACCTAATCTTTCAAACTCAGAACAAATCATCGATCTTTCAGATAAACCTGCCGGCATCTATTTTGTGAAAGTTACAGGTTCGTCAGGTGAATTAATTGCCTATCAGCGAATAATAATAAAAAAGTAAATCAGTATCTTTAGAGATGCGATTTTTCTTGGTCATTTTTTTTGGGATGGTTCCTCTGGCAGTGTTTTGCCAGTCTTTTCAATTTCAACGAACGTTTGGCGGTCCTTTGGCGGAGAACGGGAGGATTATCCGGACCAATGACGGGGGATATATGCTCTTTGGGAATTATCCTTTATCACAATATTCCAGTGATCCGTTAGATACATATGATGTTATTCTAACAAAACTTGACTCTAACGGATCCATATTGTGGAGCAAAGCATTCACAGGACTAGGCGGATCGGTCGACTATGCCGGAGATATCCTCCAGACACGGGACGGCGGATATCTTCTTTCCCTGACCCTGTTTGCAAATTCTCCACAACAAAGTTTCCCCATTGTTAAGCTAACCGCCCAGGGAAATATTCAATGGATGCGCGAAAATCTGGGGTCTTCGATCATTGAAATGAATAACGGATATGCCTTCGGAAGTTCCATACGTATTTCCCGCACCGATTCGTTGGGGAACATCCTTTGGACCAGGCATTATCCTGAAGGGTTTAATTCATTTCAGAAAACTCAGGACCAGGGATTTGTTCTTGCCGGGGGAACATTAGCATTTTCTTCAGGCGGTCCGGGAGATCGGGATATTCGAATAGCTAGGATTGATTCTTCCGGAAATACTATGTGGTCAAAGACTTTTGGAACGCCATCCTCCGATGAAACTTCCTATGGTGTATGCCAAAGCCAGGATGGGGGATTTGCTCTTATTGCAAACACAAACTATATACAACAAACCGGCTATGGCGACATTGTTTGCATTAAATTGGATGGAAGCGGAAACATGATATGGATGCAAACTTATCCCTCTTCAGGCGGAATTACCTGGGCTGGAAAGATCATTGGAACATTGGGAGTAGCTGGATATGTTATTCTTGGTCATACCAGTGCAACATTTGATGGAATCCCGGTTGTTGGAACCCGATCATTTGCATTTAGAACAGATCTTAATGGAAATTTCATATGGGGAAGACTTTATGGCGACACCGTAACACCATTTACCACCGATTGGTTAAAGCATGTACAGCAAACGGTTGATGGGTTCGTTTTTTCTGGATTCACAGAATCGTTGGGTGTTGGGAACTCTCCAGACACTTGGATGGTTAAAACCGATGCTTTAGGCTTTTCTGGCTGTCATGAGAGACCGATTTCCCCAGGCCAGCAGATCCCGCCTTTCACCATCGGAAACGGGATGCAGGATACACAAATAGTAATTAGTTCCAATATTCCCTCATATACCATTTTCTCTTATTTATCAGTACCTCCGACTGCTTCATTTTGCTTTTCCGGACCGATTATCACTTCCTTAACGCTAGATGACGCAAAAGGTTATTCGGCGGTGTTTCCAAATCCATCCTCCGGGATAATACATTTTAACCTGCCAAATGAAGTTGATTTTGCCAATTGGGAATTGTTGGACATCCGGCTTTCAGTTGTTGAGCATGGCAATGTTCTTCCCGGCTTCCAATCAATTGCCATTTCTCCTTCCTTACCCAATGCAGTCTATTTCTTTCGGCTGCAAACCGAAAGGGATACCCACATATTCAAGATTATCCTTAACCGCTAAGTTAAACTTCGCACCCAATGAATTGTATGACTGAACAACTTTAAAATGACTTCATATCTTTCATCAAATCCATAAAGTATGAGCCAAGAAAAATATGTTAAAGTAATATTCAGAAAATGGTGCGGGTTATTTCAGTTTCTTTTGCTTCTCTGCCCTATCCCAGTTTTGTCTCAGGGCGATATCGCCAACACACATCCCCCGGGATTATGGGAGAATAAAGTTTCTCTAATACGGATCATCACTCCGCGTTATGATTCCACGACTAAACGCGAAATAGTTTATACGGCGATCAAAGTAATCCAGCGTCCTGATAAAACAGCGCCACAGGTAAAACCGAAAGACAGCACAGAATTTATTGCGCGTACCTGATCTTCAACAAAAAGGGTCACTTGGTCTGCGATTCTGATGCCGCAGGGGACTATTCTCAGCACTTCAAGTATGACAATGCCGGCAAAATCATAGAAAATATAAGAACCGGTGGTGATGTCGATACCATAGTCTGGGAGCGAAAAGATAATTCGGTTCAATGCTTTCAATACAGTGTAAAACACCGGAGGCGACCATACCTTACAATAAATGAAAATGAAAAAGGTGAACCACTGAAATTTTTTGTCCGCAATATTGAAAAAAATTGGGTGCCTTATAGTGATTATCTCTACAATTCAGCCGGACTACTTACGGATGAAATATATTATCATGTCGTAACTGGAAAAGTGGCTATGCATTACAAATACGAGAGTGATAAATCAGGCTTATTCAAACGTGTAAGCTATACGAGTCCATACGAGCCATCGTGGATCAGCGATTATGATTACGAGTATTATAAATAACACCTAACGCGGGATAACCCAAAAAGGGTAAAACTCGGCCCAAAGGCACAATCCAATAATAATTTTTTGCCTTTTTTCATCCCGGTTCGTTTCCCACAAATCATGCTTCACCTTCGCTTCACCAGACCGTGGCAATTTTACGTATTCACTTAGGGATCAGAGTGTTAAGGAGGAGTCAGGGATTCCTGTCGGGACTACCAGGAGGGAGAAGTCGGATGTTGAATCCGACTTTTTCTTTTCATGGGCGGTAAGTTTACTCTGTTTCATCTGTACGGGAAATGAGTCGCCGAGGTATCGGTGTTTTAGCTGAGAGCAGAGATTCTTTTCGATAATTTACGCCTTTACCGGATGACGATACCGGAAGGGTAGTTCCCCGGATTTTATACCTTAGATTTCACGTTCCACTTTTTTGAAAAGATGTTTACGCCAAAATTATTTGTAACGCTGAAGAACTATAAGCGTGAACAGTTCTTTAAAGACCTGGTTGCGGGATTGGTGGTGGGTGTGGTGGCGCTTCCCCTGTGTATCGCGTTTGCCATTGCCTCCGGTGTTTCACCTGAAAAGGGACTGGTTACGGGGGTGATCGGTGGATTTTTTATTTCCTTTCTTGGTGGCAGCCGTGTACAGATTGGCGGCCCTACCGGGGCATTTATAGTTATCGTGTACGGTGTGGTTCAGCACTTCGGGATAGACGGACTGATTTATGCCACTTTCTTAGCAGGAATTATGCTGATTATCATGGGACTGGTCCGAATGGGGTCAGTGATCAAATTTATTCCCCACCCCCTCATCGTTGGTTTCACGAGTGGTATTGCCGTAATCATTTTCTCCTCTCAGATGAAGGATTTTTTTGGACTTCAAATGGGGGATGTGCCTGCGGATTTTTTGGCAAAATGGCAATCCTATTTCAGAAATATTCAGTCGGTGAATTATATTTCGGTAGCCATTGCTGCCGGTACGGTTCTGCTCTCCGTTGGATTTCCGGTAATCACACGAAGAATTCCGGGATCACTCGTGGCCATTGTGCTCGCTACCGCTGTGGTAAGTATGTTTAATCTGAATGTAGAAACTATCGGTACCAGATTTGGCGAGATCCCCTCCGCTTTTCCGGTACCTCATATTCCGGACTTTGATTTTTCCACCATTCAAAACCTGATCCAGCCTGCATTCGCCATCGCATTGCTCGGAGGAATTGAATCGCTCCTTTCCGCAGTGGTTTCTGACGGAATGATCGGAGGAAGTCATAAATCAAACATGGAACTGCTGGGACAGGGTGTGGCCAATGTTTTTTCCGCCCTTTTCGGAGGTATTCCCGCAACCGGAGCAATCGCACGTACAGCAACCAATGTTAAAAACGGAGGCCGCACACCGGTAGCAGGAATAGTGCACGCACTTGTGCTTCTGCTTATCATGCTGGTGGCCGGAAAGTGGGCCACCCTCATTCCCCTTTCCTGCCTTGCAGGAATTCTGGTAGTGGTCGCCTATAACATGAGTGAGTGGAGATCTTTCGCCGGAGTGCTCAGAACCTCAAAAAGCGATGGAGCGGTTTTGCTGGTCACCTTCGGACTCACCGTGTTTGTAGACCTTACCATTGCCATTGAGATCGGAATGGTGCTGGCGGCGTTTTTATTCATGCACCGAATGACTCAGATATCCAATGTGAATATTGTAACCTCCGCCATGTCGGATGCAGATGATGAGAAATCAATTAACCGGTATCAGGTTCCTCAGGGTATAGAGGTCTTTGAGGTCACAGGTCCCATGTTTTTTGGGGCGGCGTACAAGTTCAAGGAATCACTCAAATTGATGGCAAAGGATCCCAAGGTGCTTATCATACGTATGCGGCAGGTGCCTGTGATCGATACTACCGGAATTCATACGCTCGAAGAAGTATTCAGGCAATCAAAGAACCGGGGAATCAAATTCGTACTCTCCGGAGTGCAGCCCGGCATTGTTGCCGAACTTGAGAAGGCACACCTCGTGGAAGAATTCGGAAAGGAGAATATTTGCCTTGATATTGACCATGCCCTGGCCCGGGCGAAGGAAATCATACGTGAGCAAGCGTAATTTCCCCATTTTGTAAAAACATTCCCCCTGCGGGCAGTTCTACCTTTGGGAAGCGCCATGCTCCTCAACTGCCATACGTATTACAGCTTCGGATACGGAACCCTTTCCATCCGCGAACTGATGGAAGAAACGCAGGTACGCGGGTACGAACGTTTCGTACTCAGCGATATCAATAATACTTCGGCCGTGCTGGAAACTATGCGCAGGGCAGGGAAGAGCGGACAAACCGTGATCCCCGGGACCGACTTCCGAAATAATATCGCACAGCAATATGTGGGAATCGCACGGAATAATGAGGGTTTCCGGGAACTGAACGAACATCTCTCTCTGCATTTGCACCAGGATCTTCCCTTTGAACCCATCGCTCCCGCCTTCACTAACGCTTTTGTGATTTATCCGGTGAAAGCCTGGAAGGGCCAAACCCTCCGGGATCACGAATACATCGGGATATCCGCCCGCGACCTCCCGCATTTACCCTTTCATCCCGCGTTCAAGCTCCGCCATAAACTGGTGGTGCTGCAGTCGTTCAGTTTTTTGCACAAGCAGCATTTCAACGCGCATCGCCTGCTCAGGGCTATTCACGAGAATACCCTTCTCAGTAAACTTCCCCTGACGCAGCAGGCCGCAGATGGAGGGGGCCGGCTGATGACCATGCCGGAATTGCTCAGGGCGTTTGAGGCCTTTCCCTATGTGATAGAGAACACAGAGCGATTACTGAATGAATGCAGCGTAGGATTTGAATTCGGAAAGCTGGCCAACAAAAACCTCAGGTTTTATACTTCTTCCCATGCTGAGGATATGGAATTACTGCGTCGTGAATGCATGGCCGGCTTGCATTACCGTTATCCGCAGCCTTCGCGGGAGGTGCACGAACGAATCGAAAAAGAACTGGAGGTGATCAGTAAAATGAATTTCGCATCCTACTTCCTCGTCAACTGGGATATCGTACGGTACGCTCGCCACAAAGGATACTATTATGTAGGAAGAGGAAGCGGCGCCAACAGCATTGTGGCTCACCTGCTGCGCATTACCGATGTGGATCCGATTGACCTCGATCTTTATTTCGAACGCTTCATCAACCTGTACCGGAGTAATGCGCCCGATTTTGATATTGATTTCTCCTGGACCGACCGCGATGATATGACCAGGTATATTTTTGACCGTTTCGGCAGAGAACGCACCGCCCTGCTGGGATCGTATAATACCTTCCAGCATGACGCGGTGATACGGGAACTGGGAAAGGTTTTCGGACTCCCTGCCTCGGAAATAGATAAACTGCAGTCACCCGGTGGCCATGCGCAGGCGGATGATCTCGGAAAACTTGTGCTCCGCTATGCGGCCCTGCTGCGCGGGTTTCCTTCTCACCTCAGCATCCATTCCAGCGGCATCCTGATCTCCGAAAAACCAATCACAGAATATTCTGCAACATTTCTTCCCCCAAAAGGCTATCCCACCACCCAATTCAGCATGCTGGAAGCCGAAGACCTCGGCTTGTTTAAATTTGATATTCTCAGTCAGCGCGGACTGGGAAAGATCAAAGATTGCCTGGAGATTATAAAAAAGCAGAGGGGAATAGAAATCGATGTACACAACATTGAACCGTTTAAGAAAGATGAAAAAGTAAAAGCACTTCTGCGGGAAGGTAAAGCCATCGGTTGTTTTTATGTGGAATCTCCGGCCATGCGCATGTTATTGACTAAACTGGGAGCAGATGATTACCTGCGTCTGGTGGCCGCAAGCTCTATTATTCGTCCCGGTGTTTCAAAAAGCGGCATGATGCGCGAATACATTGTACGATTCCGGGAAAAACGTTTGCGGGAAAAAGCCCGGGCAGAATTGCCGGAACTTTACGACCTGCTGGAGGAAACCTACGGGGTAATGGTATATCAGGAGGACGTGATCAAGGTGGCGCATTTATTCGCGGGGCTCACCCTGGCAGAGGCGGACCACCTGCGGCGGGGCATGTCGTGGAAGTTCAGAGAGCGAGACGAATTTTTTAAAGTGGAGCAACGCTTTTTTGAAAATTGCGCGGCACGGGGACATTCCCTTACGCTGGTGAAACGGATATGGGAGCAGATCGAAAGTTTTGCCAATTTCGCGTTTTCGAAGGGGCATTCTGCCAGTTACGCGGTAGAGAGTTTTCAGGCCCTGTATTTAAAAGCGCATTACCCGCTGGAATACCTGGTGGCCACCCTCAACAACGGAGGAGGTTTTTACAGGAAAGAACTGTATGTTCACGAGGCGCGTATGCACGGCGCAAAAGTTGAAGCGCCCTGTGTGAATGAAGGCACGGATACCTGCACCATACGGGGGAATATTATTTTCCTGGGACTGGAATTGATTGCCGGACTTGAAAAGGACACGCTTCATGCCATCCTGCTGGCGCGGGCGCAGGGCTTCTTTAAAGGAATGGAGGACTTTGTTAAGCGGGTGGGTCCTTCACTGGAGCAAATGCGCCTGCTGGTACGTGCGGGGGCACTGCGGTTTACCGGAAAAGATAAAAAGCAACTGCTCTGGGATATTCACAATTATATTACTTCCGGAAAGAAAGTTGAGCCGGGCGAAGAACTATTCGAATCCGAATACAAACACTGGCATATGCCGCCCTTATCCGGTTTCCGGCACGAAGATGCGTACGATGCAATGGAATTGCTTGGTTTTCCCCTCTGTTCCCCCTTCGAACTGCTGCGCGACCCCCCCGGAGAAGAAATCAGCGCCGCGGAATTGAAAAAGCAGGTGGGCCGAAGAGTCAGCATCACCGGTTACCTCATCACCATCAAATATACCGGCACTTCTGGCGGAGCACGAATGTACTTCGGAACTTTCCTGGATCGTAAAGGAGAGTGGATTGACACAGTGCACTTTCCACCCTCCGCCGGAGCCTATCCCTTTTCAGGACCGGGTTGCTACCGCCTGCAGGGAAGAGTAGTGGAGGAGTACGGGTTTTACTGCCTGGAAGTTGATGCTATGGAACGGCTGGCGATTACGGACCGGGCCTCGGCGGAGGTCATCAGTCAAACCGTATCTTAACCATGTAGAAGATTGTTTTTTTCTTCTTTTTCCCCTTTTCATCTTCCTGCTTTACACGCTTGGTACCAAAGGCTAAAAAATAGTTGCCAAACCAGTATTCTGTATTCACGTTGCCGGCCCACTTGAGTTTTTCATTTTCGTCGAGGAACTCAATCTTGCCAAGGTCTTTTTCCTTGTACTCACCGTCCTTAATGGCGAGCGATTTGAACTGTGTGCCTGTCGTAAAAATCAGCTTCAGCTCATCCTTTTCCACCACCTTTTTTACAAATTTTTTGTGATAAAAGGGTTTGTAATCGAGCCACATTTCAAAGCAGAAATCCCAGGTTTTTTTCCCGGTCTTATCCATCCCGATCACAGTAGAGTGGGTGTACTGGTATCCGTCAAAAACCTGTCGGGTGGTGGTAGTGGGCTTCCCGTTTATATAGGTAGTGGTAGTTTCAGTACGGTAGGTGGGATAGTAACATTCTCCGATATAAACGTATTCACCGTTGAATTCAAATACCGGGTGGTCTACCACCAGTGCGTCTACGTAGTCTGTTTCTCCCTTTGCTTTTTTCTTCTGGATCTTTTTATCCATTTTGTCTTTCCTGCGCTTACTCAGATATTCCGTAAAATTTTTCAGATCTGTAAAGGAATTGTACTGGATGAACAGCTGTTCTCCTTTCATAAATTCTGTAATGAAGATACCGTTCGCGCCCGCATCGCGGTCCGAGGAGTAGGTTCCGGAAATGATGTAATGTTCTTTACCCAGCCAGGTGAGGGAGGCACTCAGGGCCCGGCGCTGGGGATCTTTCGTGATCTTAAGCGGTTCACCTTCGGGAGTACCGTGATCATCAAAAACAGAAAGTTCAATCTGCCGTTTTTTTTTGTCACCGAATTCAATAAGAACGGCAAGTTTTTTTTCTTTTTCCAGCACCTGCAGGTTCTCAATGGACATTTTTTCCGTTGCGTGAGGAAGTTGCATGTTCACACCCTGACCGCTTTCCAGGTCAATCTTAAGCAACACAGCCTGTTTTTTGATATACCCCTTGATAAAGGCGCTGTTGCCCAGAATCTCCATGTCGCCGCCCTGGAACTTAGACGGAAAAGTTCCGGGAACTGATTTGGAACTGCCGCTTTTTACATCATAGGAAACAATCTGGAAGGCATTCTTTTTACCAAGAAACAGGTAGTAAACGGTTCGCTTATCTTCGGTCACAAAGGACTGATCATAGTAATGTTTGTCAGGAATCTGGAAGCTGCCGGATTGTTGTTCTTCCAGATTGGTATTGAAGCGTGTAACGTTCCAGTTACTGCCCTTGCCTTCAGTTTCCACTTTTCCGTGCAGGAGCAGGCCAAATTCCCCTACCAGTGTGGTATAGTCGCGGCCTTCTTCATCGGCTTCAAAATCTTTTCGTTGTTCTTGTTTTACCTGGGCGGTTCCGCATAGCGCAGCGGCCAGGAGGAAGAGGAGGGAAATCTTTTTCATGCCCGAATATATGGCAAATAAAAAACCCCGGAAATGATCCGGGGCCTTTTATAATGAATTGGAATAAGGACTGTTTACTTTACATGCTTGGAAATGGCTTTTGCCAGTTCGAACATGCTGATTTGTCCTTTGCCACCGAATACAGGCTTCAGTTTTGCATCGGCATTGATCATGCGTCTGTTCTTCTTGTCCTGAAGGTTGTTCTTACGGATGTAAGCCCAAATCTTCTTCACGATCTCTGTACGTGGAATTGCCTTGCTGCCTACTACTTCTGCAAGTGTAGAGCTGGGGGTCAGAGGAGCCATGAACGCTGCGTTGGGCTTGCGTGCAGACTTCTTTTTAGCTGCAGGCTTTTTCTTTGCTTTTTTTGCCATTTTTTGAATGTTTTTTTTAGTGGCATAAAGATAGACTAAAATTGAGTTCTCCAAGCGAAAAAGTGATTTTTTCATTGGGAAATCATATTAAGTTATTCACATTTCATTGGGAAATTGTTGAATTCAACCCGGTTTTCCCTCGGAAAACCGCCTTTTTCCCAATGGAAAACAGCTTAAATACTACCTTTGCCCCTATGGAATTCAACATAAAGGAGATCGCCACCGTGTCTATGATCCTGTTCGCGGTCATTGATATCATCGGCACCTTGCCCATTTTACTGGATATGAAGTCGAAAGTAGGGGAGATTCCCTCTATGAAAGTGACCCTCGTCAGCGGGGCTATCATGATCTCGTTCATGTTTGTGGGAGAGCGCATCCTGAACCTCATTGGGATAGATGTTCACTCCTTCGCCATTGCGGGTTCATTTATCCTGTTTATTATAGGTATGGAAATGATCCTCGGGGTTCGTTTCTTTAAGGAAGAGAGCGGCAATACGGCCTCTATTGTGCCTATCGCCTTCCCGCTCATTGCCGGTACGGGAACCCTTACCACCCTGCTTTCTATGATGTCTGAGTACCGTCTGGAATCTATTTTTATTGGCATTTTCCTCAATCTGGTCATTATATACGTGGTACTTCGTAATATGTACCGTCTGGAAAGATTGCTGGGCCAGGGAGGAATCAATATCCTTCGTAAGGTATTCGGGATCATTATGCTGGCCATCGCCATCAAGCTGTTCACTTCCAATGCCGGAATTACCCTTGGCAAGTAATTCACAAATCATCATCTATACCGATGGGGCAAGCCGTGGGAATCCCGGGCCCGGAGGCTACGGTACTATTTTAATGGCGGGAACCCACCGGAAGGAGTTATCGGAAGGGTACCGGCTCACCACCAACAACCGGATGGAGTTGCTGAGCGTAATCAAAGGACTGGAAGCCCTCAGGAAACCTTGCCAGGTGATCATTTATTCGGATTCCAAATATGTTGTAGACAGCGTGGAGAAGGGCTGGGTCTTTGGCTGGGAAAAAACCGGATTTAAGAAGAAAATGAACCCTGATCTATGGAAAAGATTTCTGATCGTCTACCGCCGGCATAAAGTGAAATTCCATTGGGTAAAAGGTCATGCGAACAATCCCTTCAATAACCGCTGCGACGAATTGGCGGTGGAAGCCGCCCTGGGGCATGATCTCCGTGAGGATGAAGGCTACCAGGCTTCCGAAGAAAATAACGCCTCTGAGGGGCTTTACTGAATCAAACTATTGTAAATCACAGTCAGTTTTTCTGCCATCAGACGGGCGGATTCATAATCGGCTTCCATTTTCGCTATACCCGGGGCGTTCGGGTTGGTTTCTTTAATACTTTTCAGCTTTCCCTGGAGATTTTCTGCCTTTTCCTTGTAATACTTCGCCAGGTCGTTCACCCCCTTCTGACCAAAATACCGCACCCACTTGCTGCTTTCGGTCTTCGCAACCTTTTCAAACACCGGAATCCCTTTTAATACTGTTTCATCGCTGCAGCGTTTAAGGAATTGTACATAGGTATTCAGAAAGCCGATGTTACTGAAACTTTTGAACTCAGGGGCAACCTTTAGGAAAAAATCATTTTGGGAATCGTCTCCGTATTCGGCATATAATGAAGCAATGCTGATCAGCAAGCCGGTGTTTTTTTCACCTTCCAGGCCTTTGGCAAGGTTCATCCCATCCTTGGGGTCCACCTTAGTGATACCGCGCAGGCCCTGCCCGATCACGGCGTAACTCGGATCCTTCATGGCGGTTTTGAACACTTCCAGCACGGAGGCATCCCCGTAGTTTTTTGCCAGAAACTCTACCGCTTCCGCTCTCACGGAAGCTTTTGGATCGTTCTTGGCAAGGTGGGTGATCTTTTCGCGTAACAGGTCCTTCTTGCTCCCCAGCAATTCCTTGCAGAATCTGATGGCGTCCTGCCGGATAGACCAAAAAGGATCGTTCAGCGCTGCAATAATCACTTCCTGGCTCAGCGGATCGCCCGGACGCTTATTCAGCTCCTCCATTGCCAGATTGCGCTCCCACCATACCTTACCGTTGCGGTACATAAATGCGTATTCGGCCACACTGAAATTCTCCTTACGTGTGCACAGTACCGCCTTCTCCGGATCTACATTTACCCAGTCAGGACGTGTACTCATGTCAAACACAAAATCCTGCTTTTGTTTGTCGAGCACAATGGATTTACGTTCCATCTTCCCACCTGAATAAATGTCTACATACATTGGAATACGGAATACAGGAACCTTTTTCACATCTTGTGTCTGACGGATGGTTACTGTATATTTCTTGGCGGATTCATCGTATAGGTGGGTAATCGTGAGATCGGGATGCCCGGCAGAGAGAAACCACTGGCTGAAAAACCAGTTCAGATCTTCACCGGTGATCTCCTCGAAAGCAAGCCGCAGATCATGGATCTCAACGGACTTGAATTTGTTCCGCTCCAGGTAAAGCTTAAGGGAAGCGAAGAAGGCATCGTCTCCTACGTACTTACGCAGCATATGCAGAACCTGCCCGCCTTTGTTGTAAGAGTGCCCGTCGAACATGTCCTCCTTATCTTCATAGTCGAACCGGATAAGCTCCTCTTTCTTACGTGTGGATTCGCTGATGTAGCCGCTGTAACTTTCAAAATGGTGCAGATCAGCGGCATCTCTTCCGCGCTTATGTTCCTCCCACAGGTATTCACAATAGGTGGCGAAGGATTCGTTCAGCGGAAGATTGCTCCAGGATTCGCAGGTTACAAGATCACCGAACCAATGGTGAGAAAGTTCGTGGGCGATGATATCTTCTCCGTCGCGGTCCAGTAATTCCCGGGTGGTTCTCTGGATGAACTCGCCGAAAATGGTGGCAGAGGTATTCTCCATGGCACCGGATACATAATCCCGCACCGGTATCTGGGAATATTTATCCCAGGGATATTCCACACCCAGCACCTTGGAGAAGAAGCTGATCATTTCGGGGGTGTTTCCGAAAATAGCTTTGGCGTGGGGCTCATATTCCTTCTCCACATAGTAGTTCACCTCCATTTCCTTTCCGTTGGATCGTTTCCAGAGGTCTTTCACCACTGCGTATTCACCGATCGCCATCATGGTCAGATAGGGAGCATGCGGCAGCTCCTGTTTCCAGTGGTCGGTACGGGTACCATCCGAATTTTCTTTAGAGGAAATGAGCAGCCCGTTGGAGAGCGTGACATATTTTTTTTCTACCGTGATGTAAATCTCCTGGCTTTGCCGCTCATTCGGACGGTCAATGGTGGGAAACCAGCAGGATCCGGCTTCCGTTTCGCCCTGCGTCCAGATCTGCCTGGGTTTGTTGGGATCTGAACCGTCAGCATTGATGAAATATAATCCCTTATCGCTGGTAATGGCTCCGCTGCCTCCTTTGGGTAGTTCATCCGGCTTCGCAGTGTATTCAATGTACACGGAGTATTTATCGAGACGGGTGTATACTCTGTCCAGTTTAATGCGAAGGTATTTTCCGTCGTAATTATACAGCAGTGATTTTACTTCGCTTCCTCCAAGAGACACACTCTTAATGTCGAATCCTTTCGCGTTGAGAATCAGTGAATCGGACGGATACCAGTAAGGTGAACAGGTGAGCAATGCCTTTCCGTTCAGGTATTTTTTAGACCAGTCGAAAGAAACGTCCAGCCGGGTGTGGAGGAGATCAGTATACCTGGTTACCGATGCCCTGTATACCGGTGCCGGTTTGTCCGGAAGAATCGTTACTGTATCAAGCAGAATATGCGGATCGCGGATATCCGTGTTGGATGTCTGAACCGGCTTTTTAGTCTTGCAGGCTGCAAAAAGAGCCAGAATCAGGAGTGGAAAATACAGCGCTTTCATACAGTTATGAATGGGGCGATAAAGATGGGAAAATTCCCAGCCACCCGCAATTATTCCTTAATTTAGCAAACCATGAAGATTATATCAGGTACAAGGGAAATGCGTCTGGAACTTTCCGGGGGCTTTCTCACGGAAGGGAAAAGGAAACTGTCCTTTGAACACCTGGTGGTGAAGGACGGCGTTTTTCAGGTTTTGATGGATGGGAAATCCTATTCAGTGGAGTTACTCCGGCATGAGCCGGCCGAAAAATCATTTGTTCTCCGGATCAACGGTAATAAATACACTCTTCAGCTCAAGGACAAGTATGATGAGCTTTTACACAGCCTGGGGATGGATGCTGGTGCAGGCGGAGGAATAAAAGAGCTGAAAGCTCCCATGCCCGGACTGGTGCTCGATATCCGTGTGAGTGAAGGGCAGGTAATTACCAAAGGAGATGGTGTGGTAGTGCTGGAAGCCATGAAAATGGAAAATATACTCAAGGCCGCAGGGGAGGCCAAGGTGAAAAAGGTGCATATCAAAAAGGGCATGACCGTGGAAAAGAACCAGGTTTTGGTCAGTTTCGAATAAAATCATTGCAACGTTTTACGGGAAATTTCTGTCTGATGTATAACAGACAGTTTTTAACCTTAAAACAACCGTTCTATGAAAGTCTTTTTTACTCTATGCGCAGCTATTTTTCTTTCCGCATCTGCTTTTTCTCAATGCCAGGCGGTAGCTACGGCCCAACCCTCTACATCATGCAATCCCTGTAATGGAGTAGCCATTGTTTCAGTTTGGGGCGGATCTCCGCCGTATACCTATGTATGGGCTCCTTCCGGGGGCAATCAGCAAACGGCAACGGGGCTTTGCGCGGGTACATACACAGTAATAGTTACCGATGCACAGGGATGCGTAGCCACTGCAACAGCAACGGTTACATCCATGGGAGGTGTAATGGCTGCGGCACAATGTACACCAGCACTTTGTAACCAGCCGGGGTCGGCATTTGGAATGGCAACAGGGGGTACTCCTCCCTACACCTATTTGTGGACACCATCGGGTCAGACAACTCAAAATGCCACCGGATTACAATCAGGGTGTTACACAGTAACGGTTACGGATGCGGGCGGATGTACAGCTTCTGCCAGTTGCTGTATAACGGTTAGCAGTGGTCCGGCACTTTCTATTCAGAATGTGATCAACGCGAATTGTCCGAACTGCAACGGTTCTGCCACAGCTATTGTCAGCGGCGGATCTGCACCGTACACTTTTGTGTGGTCAAATTCTCAGACAAACATGACAGCTACCTCCCTGTGTCAGGGAACATACACCGTGTTAGTTACCGATGCCCAAGGATGCACAGCCTCCGCCACGGTGACCATTGGCTGTATCACCGGACTGGATGATGAAGACGTGAACGGGCAGGAGCTATCTCTTTTTCCTAATCCGGCACATTCCGCACTCTTCATCTCGGTACTCAATCACACGGGAGAAGTAAAGGTTGAAATTTATACAGTGATCGGAGAGAAGGTGCTTAGTTCCAGCATCCTCGTTGGTGCCGGAGAATCAGAATGGGTGAATATTTCTTCTTTACGGCCCGGCGTTTACCTGCTGAAGATTCAGAAGGGAAGTACCAGCTTGGTAAAAAAGTTCCTGAAGGAATAACCGCCCGGCCACATCGGCCCAACTGCGCCAGTCAGGCGGGCCCGCGGTGAGAGCTATCACACGAGGCTGATATCAAATTGCACGAGGTCGATGAACTCCTGAACACGTTCGTCGACCTCGTCTTTTGTGAGGTTCACCAATCGTTCCACACCGAACTTTTCAACACAGAAAGAGGCCATAGCGGATCCGAAGATAATGGCCCGCTTCATGTTCTCGAACGAAATATCTTTGGATTGTGCGAGATAGCCGGCGAATCCTCCGGCAAAGGTATCACCTGCGCCTGTGGGATCGAACACATCCTCCAGGGGAAGGGCAGGAGCAAAGAACACTTCTTCTTTATTGAAAAGAAGTGCGCCGTGTTCGCCTTTTTTAATAATGAGCACTTTCGGACCCATCGAAAGAATTTTTTGAGCGGCCTTAACCAGGGAATATTCATTGGATAGCTGCCGTGCTTCGGAATCATTGATGGTCAGTACATCAACCATTTTAAGGGTGGCCATCAATTCCTCCCATGCGCTGTCCATCCAGAAATTCATAGTATCCAGAATGATTAGCTTCGGACGTTTTCTTAACTGCTCCATTACCCGTTGCTGCACTTGCGGCATCAGGTTTCCCAGCATAAGAAAATCGCATTCCTGGTAATGTGCCGGCAGCACGGGATCAAATTCTCCTAACACATTCAGTTCGGTAACCAATGTATCCCGCGTGTTCATGTCGTTGTGATATTTCCCGCTCCAGAAGAAGCTTTTCTTTCCCTGTTTGATCTGGAGTCCATCGGTGTTTATACCGTGATCCTTGAACAAGGACAAGTGCGGGGTAAAGTCATCTCCGATCACGGAAACGAGATTGATGTTTTTTGTGAAATAAGAAGCAGCCAGTGAAATATAGGTGGCGGCACCTCCGATTATTTTATCTGTTTTCCCAAATGGGGTTTCAATGGCGTCAAAAGCAACGGTACCAACAACGAGGAGTGACATGAGATGGGTTTAGAGGGCAAAGATAGAAAATAGGGGGGTTTAAAACTCGTCTTAAGTTCCCTTCACCTTTTTGGCAAGCTCACTGCTCTTCACTGGCTTCTCGACCGGTGCCGTAAACAATAAATAAAACAGCCACGCATGCGTGGCTGTTTTATTTACGCTCCCCCAAGTGTAGAGATTTCCAAAGAACTTGAGGAAAGCGTAAGGAAGATCTACTGGAAATTCCGCTCAAATAGACCCCAACATTCCGCTTTAAACTGACCCCTCATAGTTGACTGCATTTTTGAGCTGATAAATGATCTGTTTTTGTTGTTACAGCTAAGTTAGTTTTTTTCTGTTTCTA